>CAIXME010000522.1 GCA_903920425.1 uncultured Pirellula sp.
GAGGTCTCGAAACTACAAACCGCTGTCCGCGATTTAGAAGATAAGATTCGGCAAGCCAAACAAAAGAAGACGTTGCTTACCGCTCGCATGGCTCGCGCGACTTCGACCCAAAAGATCAATGGTGCCATCGACAAGGCGAATAGCCAATCGGCTTTTGCTCAGTTCTCCAGGCTTGAACAACGCGTTGAACGCCAAGAAGCAATCGTAGAAGCATGGGAAAGGCTCGATGGCAACGATCTGGATTCATCAGCCCTCGAGCGAAAATTTGAAGCAGCCGAACGTGAACGCGAACTCGACGTGGAGCTGCAAAAGCTAAAAGAGCAATGCTCCTCCAATTCATAGCAACCGGAGTGCTTTAATGCCATGTTTCGTCAGTGCTGTCACTTGATACGCCAATGGTTGGTCGCGGACCGAGTTCGGTGCGCGCCCGGATACGGCCGTTTGCTCGGAATGACTGTAGGAAACCGAGTTTTGGTCCGCGATCGACTTTGGAATGTGATGGCCTGTTCTCGAAAGCAAGTATTCGAAACAGTTATTGTCGAATACCAACTGCGTGAATACGATGGGGATCTCATTGCCCGCTTGGTCGCAAGTATGGAACTGTCCGACGTGACGAAATGCGAGTTGCGTTGGTGCCAGGGCGCGATCGAAAGCGAACTCTTTGAAGAGGATGTGGTTCCGCTGCGGTCGCAAACGACCCTATAACCGATTCGATTCCTCTCCGTGATATAGTCCGCAAGGTTAACGCCTAACGGATATCTTTCCTATGTTCTTTGCTAAAGCCCAAACAGTTTTGGGCTGCCTTTGACGATCTCTAGCGATACGCGTTTCCAAGACGGTCAATCGATTTTTGTCTTGAATAGAAACATGGGAGCGGTGCGGGATTCGATCAGAGAATCCCGTTAGCGATGGATCGAGCACTTCCCAAAATTCCCATCACTAACTTTGCTCTCACAGCCCAAAACACTCGCTATGAACCAATCCATTTCGGCATTGGCAGTTAAACATACCCTTGGCCTTTACTGGACATTAATAGTAAGCCTCGTTGCGCCCATGTGCGCTGTGATTGGTTTTGTAAAGCTATTTACAACCTGGGCTCCTTATGACGACGAAGGCTATGTGTTGGTTACGCTGCAGCATCATGCGTCTGGGTTGCGATTGTACGATGATATTTTTACTCAATATGGTCCTGGATTTTACGGCATAGAAGCTATGTTACGAGCAATCGTTCCCCATGCATTGACGAGCGACAACCAACGTTGGAAAACTTTAGTTGTCTGGTTATTCACTGTGGTTGCATGCGGTTGGGCTGCCACGCGATTGGCTGGACAAGCTGTATTGGGCGCCGCCTGCGCGCTATTTCTTTTTGTCCATTTGGATCGACTTGCTCTTGAGCCGGGGCATCCCCAAATGTGGTGCGCACTACTGACTGGCGTGCTTGTTTTATGGCTAACCTTTTCGCCCAGCAACAGAGCGCAAAGGGCCGTGTTCTACTGGATGATTGCGGGCGCGATATGCGGAACCATTGCGATGATCAAGCCCAACATCGGCGGACTCGCTGTTGTTGGTTTGGTTGCAGGAATACTCTGGCACAATAGGACGATGGAATTTACCGCAACCCAAGTTGTCGAACGTGTCTTTACGACGTTGCTTATGTTTGCTCCATGGGCTCTCTTTAGCAGTGTCCTATCGAATCCTGTTTCATGGTTGGTACCCGCAGTCACGTGCATTTCATTGTGGTGGATTCGCGAGGAGTGCATCAAGAATAAAGTTGGCATAACGAACCGCGATCGAGACACCGTTTTCAATGTCCTATCTGTGGTTTTGGGAACCGTTTTCTTAATCGCCTTTTTCCTAGGTTGGAGTATCTGGCAGGGTGTGACACTGGCTGGTTTGCAGCGAGGTCTCATGTCGCAGCATGGCGATTTGATTAAGCAGTTTTATCATCAAGCACCTCTGCCCATTGGGACGTGGGTGCCAACGTTGATCTTGATCTACGCCGCACTCGAGAGCCGAATGTCATGGCTTCCTAAGATTTCGTGGGGCACTATTCGAGAATGGGAAATCCTACTCCTGCCGCTGTTTGTTCTTGTCTGTGTAACGGCGATCATCATCGGCGCTGGAAGCCCATTGGTGCATGGATTGATCCCTCGCGGAGCAGCAGGATTACTTGCGAGTCTTGGATGCCTTCTGGCATGGAAAGTCGTGTCGGTGTGGTCAGGACGTGAAGGTGGGTGTCCAAGTAATCTCGTCGGGCTTGTCTGCGTCGTCGTTTTAGCGCCTCTCGCAGCGTTTCCCACTCCAGGTACTCAGATCGCCGTAGGCACACTTGGTTTGCTAGTTGTGTTTTTGGCCACGTTTCAAGGAGACCGACAGCCCCACGAATCGCGAGATTTCAAGATGGCAACGTCGGCTGCGGACAGGCGATTCCCTCGACGATCACTCCTGCTACCAGTTGCAAGTCTGCTCCTGTTTTTGCTCGCCGTGATACCGTCAGGGAGTCGATGGTTAAGCCGAGAATCCTTAGCGCTTCCTGGTGCAGCTTGGCTGCGATTGAGTGCGGAAGAAACCGAGGAGTATCGCGGTGTAGTTAACAGGATCAAAGAGTCGCACGCTGATTCAATTGCCTTTGTTTGGCACAATCGCAACAGCTTTTACGGGTGGTCTGGGCTGCGTCCCCTCTCGGCCATGTCGCCTACCTTTTGGCCCTACCTGCTGTCGAGCGAACAGCAATCACGTGTGATGCAGGACATGCAACAATTTGACAAGATTGCCATCATCGATGAAGAGTACTCGACGGCTATGATGCCGCCGAGATCCGCTCTTCAGGAGATCTTTTTGAAGGAATTGCACGGGCCACGTACTGAAAGTCCGTTCGCAGTTTACGTGCACGCAAAGTCATCGTCTGAGGACTAGTTTGACTCGAGTGCAAAATCGGCGAACGAATCAATTTTCGACTGCTTGACCGCGTTGCATCGATCGGATGAAACGTTCTCGCTACGCTCCGGCTTTGACGCTATTCCATGGCATTTTGGCAATCAGCATACCCATGGCACAGGTGTCAGTAACGCCGGCAAACACAAGTCCCGCCCCCACGAAACCGGAGAGAAAGATCCACCATGGGTGGATAAAACTGAGAGCGACCCCACTGAAGACAAGGGCACCCGCTGCAATCCGCACTTGGCGTTCAAGGGACATCATTTTTTTGCCTCTGATGACGGGGAGGCCAGCCTTCTCGCAAGCGAGCGTTCCGCCATCGACATTGATGACGTTGGTTACGTTGCCAGCGAGCAGCTTTTCACAGGCCTGCTTTCCTCGTCCCCCACTTCGGCAGATAACGTAGATTGGCTCATCAGGATTGGTTCTTTTGCTCACGACACTACTGACACTTAATTGATCCAAAGGCATGTTCACTGCGCACGCGACATGTACCTCTCGGAATTCAATCGGAGTACGAACGTCAACGAGCAGTACCGATTTGCCGCGGCTGATAGCTTCGTTCAGTTGTCCTGGAGAAATGGATTGAACACTCATGGATGCACTCCGTTTAGAAAGGAAAGTCAGTTGAAGGGAAACAAGGAATCGTCGCGACGATTGGAAATGGGGATCAGCCTGTGCGCTTGACGCCAAACCGTTTTTCAATGCATGCCAGGATCTCGTTTAATTGTGGATCGGTGACACGATAAAAGACACAACGACCGTCACGATCGCTCGACAGCAATCCACATCGTTGCATTAAACGCAGGTGCTCGGACGCCATTTGGCTAGGGATACTGCATGCTGTCGCCAGGTCACCCACCGAAAAGGTTCCCTGCAGAAGCATTTGAATCATCCGTAGACGATGCGGGTGGGCGAGAACTCGCAAGCATTCTGAAGCCAGTTCCAGTGATTCGATCGACGTTAGTTTGATGCGTGCTGTCGCCATGCTGGATTACTCTTTCCGCTTCATTATGTCGAGATGTTCCTACATGTCGACGGTTTGCGTAAAAAACTAAACCATTTTTTCGCGATCGCCTGGCGTGCCCAGAATTGGTCAGTTTAGAAAGCGTTGGCTTGCTATGTTTGATAGCCAGTTAAGAATGACTGCATTGGCAAAGCCCGCATAGCCAGTGGCTCAAATCACAAGCCTTGGCGATTTCTACTCAAATGAAATCTTGTAGCCTAACTCATGTGCTATAGAGCTGAAAACACGCAAAGCGAATTTGATATCCTGAGTGCTGTGGATCGCTGAGAAGTGCAATTGAATGCATGACTTGGGGACTCCTGGCGATGTCGCATCCGATGCAACAAACAAGCCCCTCTTGAGGCAATTTTGTGCAACCATTGCGGCTTCTTCGCACGATCGCAATGCAATCGTTACCAGCGGACTTATCATCTTCCTGACTTGGAATCCCATCAACCGAACGCCTGTTTGAAACGCCCTGGCGTTGTCTTGAAGTTGACCAACACGATTGGGTTCGTTGATCAGGATCTCTAAACCTGCAATCGCGGACGAGAATTCGGACAGGCTACGCTCTCTGGTGGTAGGTTCGGCCTCGTTGGCCAATTTCAATTGTCGTACCAAGGAGCTCGACGCTGCCAAGAAAAAGCATGACGAAGGGAAAGCGTTGGACAGGCGACCAAACTTGATCTCGATATCGTTGTCGCAAAGCTCAAAATGCTCTTGAATTCCACGGCCAGAAGAGCCGAGTACCCCTAGCGATAAGGACTCGTCGACGGCCAATTTCGCATCGTACCTCTTGCACAGGGATACGATTTGCGGGATCGGAGCCAGATCGCCCGTTTCCGGATAAAGAGCATCTACAATGACGAGGCAATTGGGGCGCCGACACTCCTTGAGTATGGACTCGAGATGATCAACATCATTGTGACGAAAGATCTGGTGGCAGAACGCGCTTCTATCGTTGGGATGTGCCAGTGAAAATGAGCCTTCATCCTGGATCACTTCTTCCGTCGAGGTAAACAATCCATGGATCGGAATGGCTCCTTCGAGCAGCATGCAGTTTTCCGCTACATAAGCCGATTTCTTTTGCAGGAATCGACCAAGATTATCCTCCAATCGACATCTTAGAGAGTCACGCATCAAACGTCGCTCGTCTTGGCCAATGGGAATGTCAGGGCTACGAAAAGCAGGATCGATCCTGCTTTGGATGGACGGGTGGTCGAGAAGTCCCAGATAATTCTTGGATGCTAGATTGAGCACGGATCGGCCACCGACTGCAGTACGACCAGGCGTATCCAGTCGGCCAGGCAACAGGAAGTGGTGTCCCCGTGCAATATTCCCTATGTTTTCAATGGCGAGCAACGAATGAGACCCTTTCGAACAGGTGGTCGTATTTCGACGAAGTTTAGGCTACGCTGTTAGGGCGGTTTCCAATGATTTTGCTCCCCCCTGACGACCCGGTTTTCGGGAGAGCATACGGATCTTCTTGATGTGGTCACCGCATTCAAAAGACACCTCTCAACCCAAGGACGAGCGGATGCAACCATCCGGCCAACGAATCAAGTACTTTCGCAACAAATTGGGGTGGACCCAATCGCAGCTAGCGCATCGATCTGGTTACTCAGAACGGTTGATTCGCCGAGCAGAAGCAGGAGAGCCGTTATCGGAGCAAACTGCAGTCGATTTGGCTGCAGCATTGAGCACCGGGGAGAGGAAGGTTACGGTCAACGACTTCTCGACAGACCCCAAAGCACTCGCCGCAACATTTGTTCAGTCCTACGATTTGTATGGACGTGAATTGATGCCCTATTGCGAACACTTTCTGGCTGACGACTTTCAGTTCAATTGTTTCGGCGACCCCGCTTCGCCACTAACGGGACAGTGGCTTGGTAAGGCTGGTATGCAACAGTGGTTGGACACATTCTTTGGAATATTCCAACGACCTATTGGTTTTCGGCTCGAACCAAAATACCTAGGGGACGGAAACAGCATCACCGCGCGGTATCTGGATATGTTTACATTCCAGGAACTCGTTTCTCCGAAAATTTGGGTTAACTTGCATTTCGAATTCGAAAGCGGGCAACTTAAAATTCTCAATGATGAATACGACACTTTGGCCGGGCAGGTGTTTTTAGAGGCAGTCGCAAATCGACTGGGCGGAGCCTCGCCCGAACACTAGCTGGATCATATCCCAAGATCCAAGTCAGAACAGGAACGGGACCGGCAAGTTGCCGAAAAGTTTGCTCGCGATTCAGAGCGGGAGGCTTCAATAAAAGTCCTTCTCGCTTGCAGAGGGCTCACTTTCCAGGAAAAAAGTCGTGATTGTGGCGATCCTAGTAGAGTTTCCTGGCGAGCAACACTGGTTCAATTAAAACTCTCTACGATCGAACGCCTGATTTTTGTTTCAAAACGAAACGGTTCGTTCGACGAGATGAAATCGGGCGAGGAAATCGTTTAGGCGATCTACGTCAAGCGGAGATAGAGGCCAAAATTTGATTTTTAACAATCGGCCTTTTGACGACCTATATCATTAGCTCGTTTGGGTCCGTTTGGCTACAAAAACGAGGACCCTATCAACAATCTCTTCCATGTTGAGAGGCCCACAGGAAGGGCGCTCTCACTATCATTCGCTAAGTGTAAACAAGCAGCTGCGCCTGAGGTCTATTCGATTTCAGGGGACTGCTCACCACCGTCACGCGAGATCAATCGAGCTAACGCACGGATCTCGATGTTTTGGGATAGGAAGCGGGTACCGCCATCCACGAAAGCTGCCATGTTCCCGCCGGTATGGAACGAGTAAGGCTGCGATGTACCATCGACTCCGTAGTATGGGTGTGGGTAGGTGCCAAGCTTCTCGCCGTTGATGACATTCAGTGCGCGTGGGCCAGGAACGGTTAGTCCGTCGTTGGATACGCCACGCAGGATATTCATCTCCGATGCAGGACGGCACCAGCCTCCGCCATTGATCCGATCATTGCTGCCTTCTACCGCACGAAGCACAACCTTGCCTAAACGGTAAATGTGAGGGCGACCAGCGGACTCCATCAGGCGTAGTGTGTTGCTGGTTCCGTCGGTGAAGTGACGGAAAGCTAACTTGTCTGTTTTGGAGATGGCACCGCAATTGTTGCGAGCGGATTCTTGGTCCACAAAGCCAAGTGTGAACAATTGGGGATCTACACCATAGAAACCAGCGTAGTCACCGTTGGCGACGCGGTTTGGCCATACGGGCGAACTGTCGGGAGCTCCGTCGATGATCTGAGCTGCATTGGGATTGGATGGGCACTCAAACAGAGGGATCTTGGTGCCGAACAAATCGTAGTTCAAAGGTCCTGTGGGGCCGCCATTAGGAACGATGGAGGACCAGTTCTTCGAAAGATCGATTTGCATGTACAGTGGATTTTGCTCGATATACGGGAGCAAGTGGGTGGTCCAGCGAACTCGAACCGTGCTTGTTGCCTGCGGACGAATGTTGCTTGGGAAAAACTTCAGTGCACTATGATGGTTGTGGAGTGCCAATTCCACTTGGCGGACATTGTTCGAGCAGGACATTCGACGCGCTGCTTCGCGAGCAGCTTGAACTGCTGGCAATAGCAAGCCGACCAAAATGCCGATGATCGCGATCACGACTAGAAGTTCAACGAGGGTAAAGCCTGAACGGCTTTTCATTCTTTTGATGGACATGGAACAGGTACTTTCTGAGTGCGAAAAAGTAAAAATAAATACGAAACAAAAAAGTAAGGGATGATGTCGGCTGCGGAACAACCTGCAGCTGACATGGAATTCATTTAGCAACCCGCAATCGGAGAGAGACTCGCAATTGCAGCGTCTAGCTTTTGGATTAAGGGATCTCAAATGCTGGAAGGACGTTATCCGCCTCTTTGACGGATGCTTTGAACCCGGAGGTTTCCGGAACCGAAAGCTCTGGAGGCAATTGATTCTTTGCACCGGCAGCAGGGTCGATGGCCAGCCATTGCGAAATGGTGACGTCGTAATCACCAACGGGTGATCCATCTCCGGATTCATACGTTGTCATCTCGAACTCACCGTTTTCTTTGGTGGTAGCCCGAGGCTTAATGAAACCTTCTACAGGATTCTTGGAATGGAAAATCACTGTAGCATTGGGCAAACCTACGCCTGCCAATGTGACTTTGCCACTCACCTTGTGCGTTGGTAACCGTACTTCTTTCTTGCCGCACCCAGAGCACGACAAAATGAGAAACACCGGTAGCAAAGAAAACAGTTTGCGAATCCGCGACGAGCGATTCGATCTAGACGGGGTTCGCTCGGTTGCTCCGATGCGATCCAAGGAGACGCTTCCAAACGTGAACATTCCAACTCCTAGCAACCCCGCTCATTCGACGTACGTCAAATTGCGGGTATCTATCGAGGACTCTGGATTGTCCAGTTGTCAGCTGCGATTTTAAAAAGCAGAAACCTCTCGTAATTCGAGTCGGTTGGAGAGTAATACTAAATTTCAAAGGTTCGGCATCAGCCTTGACGGTTGCCTGGGCGAAGTCGAAGCTTTTCCGTTCGATCGATTTGCACAACCACCCCGTCTTGAACGATGACATTGACGCTCCCAAATTTTAGGCCACGCAATGCATTACCGATTTGATCGAGGGAGGATCGCAATTCCTGTTCCAAACCGCTTGAAATTGCTGCGCCCTCTCTCGGATATTGTGGTGAAGAGTCTTTGCTCATCTTGTTCTTTCATGTTTATTGACGGGATCTTATGCCTGCACGGTATGCAAAGCATCGGCGTTCAAGGTTGCTTCAACGCCTGGGGGCCGACAGTGGTTATCCGCTCGTCCCCGAATTCAAAGCAATTGCACTGCAGGGGAGGTCGCTGCGCATAGCAAGTGTTCTCATTTAAATCGTGTAGTCCGGAACAAAGACGCGAGCCTTGGTCGGATGGACATACACCGTATCGCCAAGTTGCAAACCGAGTTCCAAAAGTCGCTCCATGGAAACATCCACGCGAATTTCTTCGTTGTTTTTTGAAGCAAGTGAAAGCTTGGCTTGGACGCCTGCACGATTGATGCGTGTAACGGAGGCTTCGATGCTCGAATCGCCGATCGAATTTTTGTCGATGGTGATGTCATTGGGGCGAACGTATACCTTGGCTTGTTCACCATCCGGGATCGTCGGATCGGACAGCTTGACTCTCATGTTTTCTAGGACTGCTTGCCCTTGGTTGATGCGGCCTTGAAATACATTCACATTTCCCAAGAAATCGATGACAAATTCGGATTCGGGGTGATGGAAAACTTCAGCCGGTGCGCCGACTTGTTCAATCCTTGCCTGATTCATTACGACGACTCGGTCGGAGACTTCCAGGGCTTCTTCTTGATCGTGCGTTACCAGAATCGTGGTCGTGTTGAGTTCGTCGTGCAGTCCTCGCAACCAGTCCCTCAATCCCTTTCGCACTTTTGCATCGAGAGCCCCAAAAGGTTCGTCGAGCAACAGAACTTGCGGTTCGATGGCCAGTGCTCTCGCGAGTGCAACCCGTTGGCGTTGGCCGCCAGAAAGCTGCTTAGGGAACCGCGAGCCAAAGCCCTCGAGTTGAATCAGGGCTAGCAACGAATGAACCTTTTCGCGAATTGTTGCTTCGTTCGGACGTAGCGCTCGTGGTCGCACACGCAATCCGAAAGCAATGTTTTCGTACACACTCATATGCTTGAACAACGCGTAATGCTGGAAGACGAAACCAACCTTGCGATCGCCGACTGGTCTGTTGGCTACATCTTCGCCAAAGAATAGGACTTGGCTATCGGGGCTTGGGTCGGGAAGCTCCATTCCAGCGATAACACGCAGCAGCGTTGTTTTTCCAGATCCCGAGGGACCGAGCAGCGAGATCAACTCCCCGTTTTCGATCTTGAGCGAGATGTTCTTGAGCGCCGTAAAGCTGCCAAAAGTTTTGCTGATGTTTTTTACTTCGATACTCATATTGCGTCCCCTGTCGCTGTCGACTCAAGTGATTGCGATGATTCGTTCACAAGCTTTCTTTCAAGCAATGTTTTCCCTATCAAGGTGACTACCCCAAGCAAGGCCAAGATCGAAGCCATGGAAAAGGCTGCGACGGAGTTGTAGTCGGCGTGCAATGCGTCGATATGCAGTGGGAGCGTGTTGGTACCACCTCGAATATTAGAGGACACCACGGAGACGGCTCCGAACTCGCCCATAGCTCTGGCGTTGCAAAGCAGCACGCCATACAAAACGCCCCATTTGATATTGGGCAACGTAACTCGCCAAAACGTTTGCCATCCGCTCGCGCCCAACGAGATTGCCGCCCACTCCTCCTCGCTGCCTTGCTCCTCCATTAACGGTATGAGTTCACGTGCAACGAAAGGAAACGTGACAAAGATCGTGGCCAGCACAATGCCTGGCACTGCAAAGATGATTTGAATTCCATAGCCCTCCAGCCATTTTCCAAGCCAGCCCTGCATCCCAAATACGAGGATGTAGACCAGACCAGAGATCACAGGCGAAATGGCAAATGGCAAGTCGATCAACGCGATCAAAAATCCCTTGCCTCGGAAGGAAAACTTTGCAATCGCCCACGAAGCTGCAATTCCGAATACAAGATTGAGAGGGACAGCAATACCGGCCGCCAAGCAAGTCATGTAAATCGCTTGGATTGCATTGCGATCTTGGAATGCTGCAAAATACACCCAGACGCCTTTTCGCAACGCTTCCCAGAATACGACGCAAAGAGGTAGGACAAGCATCAACGACGTGAATGCGAGCGAGATCGTAATCGCCAAGTAGCGAACCCACATAGGGTCCTGTTGTCCAGAACGGAGCCTGTTGGTAGTCTCGGACATCGTTAGTTCCTCCCTGTGATTCGTTGCGACCACCACTGAATTCCTTGGACTAACAAGAGAATCAGAAAGGTTGCCATCAGCATAACGACCGCGATCGCAGCTGCCCCGGGAACGTCCGATGTATCCAGTTTGCTCACGATCAGCAATGAAGCAATCTCGGTCTTCATCGGGATATTTCCAGCAATGTAGATCACGCTGCCGTACTCGCCCAAGGCTCTTGCGAACGCAAGCGTGAAACCGGTCAAGAGCGACGGAAGGAGTGATGGGACGATCACGCGAAAGAACGTTTGCAGTCGGTTCGCTCCCAAGCTTGCAGCAGCTTGTTCCGATTCGCCGTCCAACTCTTCGAGTGCTGGTTGCAATGTTCTAACGACAAAGGGTAACCCGATGAATGTCAGTGCTATCACGATTCCCAAAGGGGAAATCGCCGTCTTGATTCCTAACGGCTCGAGATACTTTCCAATCAAACCCGTGCGGGCATAGATGGCCATCAGTGCAATGCCCGATACCGCGGTCGGCATGGCAAACGGCAGATCGATAATCGCATCGAGAAAGCGTCGGCCAAAGAAGCGGTACCGAACAATGGACCACGCGACGATCGCTCCGAAGAAGGTATTGATCAAGGCAGCAATCAGCGATGCGCCAAACGTCAATCGGTAGGCAGCCAGCACTCGCTTGGAAGTAACCGTTTGATAAAACTCCGAAAAATCCATCGTCGCTGCTTTGAGAAACAATGCGATCAATGGAATCAAGACTATCAACGATAGATACAGCAGCGTGTAACCCATCGTCAGCCCGAAACCGGGCAACGCTGCTTTTCTGTTTTTGGTCATAGAGGCACGAATACCTTGCTTGGTAGCATCAGTAAAGAGAGGTTGTGAATGGCTCGTTCTAGAACCACTTCGGTATGAGAATTCACGATTACTTTGCGTCAGGTTGGTAGATGAGATCAAACACACCTGTTCGATCCTTGAAATGGACCTCGTGTGCTTCATCCCATCCCGACACAACATCGGATAATTGGAACAAGGTTAATTTGGCAAAAACGGCATTCTGTTCCGGTGTTAACAACTCGATGGAGCGGGGGCGGTAGTAGTGCTTGGCAGCGATACTTTGCCCTTCGGTCGTGTATAGATAGTTCAAATAGGCCGTTGCTACTTCTGTGGTTCCGTTCGATTCGGCATTTTTGGTGACAACCGCCACTGGAGGTTCCGCCAAGATGCTCTGTGGCGGAACAACCATTTCGACTTGATCTGTTCCAAGCTCCTTGAATGCCAAGAACGCTTCGTTTTCCCACGTTAACAAGACGTCTCCGATCGAGCGTTGGATGAATGTGTTGGTCGCAGCGCGAGCCGATGCATCCAAGACGGGTACGTGCTTGTACAGTTCGCCCATAAAGACCTTGGCCTTCTCCGTTGCGGCAGCCACTTCGTCCTTTTTGGATGGATCTTTGAGCAACGCCAAATCGCCCAGTTCTCTCTTGAGAGCGAATCCCCAAGCTGCCAAGTAATTCCAACGCGCCCCACCACCAGTCTTGGGATTAGGAGTGATCACCTCTATCCCATCCTTAACCAAATCTCCCCAATCCTTGATACCCTTCGGGTTTCCCTTTCGGACCAGGAATACGATCGTTGAAGTGTACGGGGAACTGTTGTTCGGAAATTTCGATTGCCAATTTGCATCGATCAACCCAGACTGCTTCGATATCGAATCGATGTCCCCTGCCAATGCTAACGAAACGACATCTGCTTTGAGTCCCTCGTTAACGGCTCTCGCTTGCTTTCCAGATCCACCGTGCGATTGATCAACCTCAACAATTTCACCGGTTTTTTCCAACCAGTGCTTTGCAAACGCTTTGTTGAAATCAACGTACAGCTCGCGGGTCGGATCGTAGGAAACGTTCAGCAACTTGATTGTTTTCGTCCCCTTTGCCTTTGCGGAGCCATCCGGATTGGAGTTGGAACTTGGGGTACAGCCCATCATTCCCAAAACCAGGATCAAAAATGGGAGGGAGAGTGTGTTCTTGAGATTCATTTTCCGTACTGGGTGTTGGTGTTCTTCCTATGCGTCGATGGCGATGTCGCCTAGCGGACGA
>CAIXME010000523.1 GCA_903920425.1 uncultured Pirellula sp.
AGCTTGTTTGATTCGCGACTTTCCCAAATCGGAGTCTCGTCTTCGGTTGCAGACATCTTGGGTGAGGAACTTGTTGGATCCTCGAGCGGAGTGAAAGAAATTGCGACTCGCGATTCGCTGTCGAGAATGAACCGTGACGCCATTATTGCGTTGGCAAAACGGATGCTACCTCGCTCGGACAATCCAGCCATGCTCGGTAAGTTGGGAGAGTTTGAAATTTTAGAGCCGCTCGGAGCTGGTGGGATGGGGATCGTATTCAAAGGATACGATCATGAGCTGAATCGTTACGTCGCCGTCAAGGTCTTGTCTCCTAACCTCAGTATTGTCGGCGCGGCCAAGCAGCGTTTTATCCGCGAAGCGCAATCGGCGGCTGGAATTGTCAGCCCGTTCGTGGTGCCGATCCACGCTGTTTCGGTCGAAGATGAAATCCCCTATTTGGTCATGAGTTACATCCCTGGGCAGAATTTGCAGGAGTATTTGGATGAGCATGGCGCGCTGACTCCCTCCGAAACCATTCGGATCCTACATCAAGTGGCTAGCGGACTGGCTGCCGCTCATGAGCGTGGGGTCATTCACCGTGATATCAAGCCTGCAAATATCCTACTGGAGCGAAATGTGCAGCGGGCGGTGCTAACGGATTTCGGTTTAGCTCGAGCCGCGGACGACGCAACCTTGACGCACAGCGGTTTAATGGCAGGAACACCCAATTACATGAGCCCAGAGCAATCGCAAGGGGACGACATCGACGCGCGGAGCGATCTGTTTAGCTTGGGTTGTGTGATGTACACGATGCTGGTTGGGCATCCGCCGTTTCGAGGTCCCAATGCCTACGCGATCATGCAGAGAATCGCAAATGAATCGCCTCGTTCTATGACATCGGTGCAGGTAAGTGTTCCTGAATGGATGGATCGTTTGGTTGGAATGCTCATCGCCAAGAATCCATCACAGCGAATAGGCTCAAGTCAAGAGCTTGTTGCACTACTAGCCCAATGCCAGTTACACCTAGAACACCCGTCGATGCACGCCATTCCGGATGTGTTGAAGCGAAACGCTAGACGCCTGATGAGCAAGCGTCTTGGCGTCGTCATGGCTTTCCTAGCCGTCTTTTTAGTGCTCGGCAGCGGTCTTTGGTTCGCGTTCAAAGAAAGAGCAATGACGTTCCCTGCGAACGACGAAAGAGCAACGGCTATTTCCGATTTCGGTGATCCTATCCCGGCGTTTATTGAAAGCGACGCAGCGTTGTCCTGGCCAAACAGAGAATCGCAGATTCCAACCCAGTGGAGCGATGAGACGAGCCAAGACAGTACGGTGCGTGAGTTAGAGTTGGCGATCGACAGGATCGAATCGCCCACGATGGGAAACGAAGAAAATGAATGAATTTAACCTGGAAAGCGAGAGCAAAAATGAAGCGATTTACTTGGCATGTTAAGGCAGTGAGAGCGGGGTTGTTGCTGGCAGCGTTGTCGACGTCACAAATGAGCTTCGGTCAGTTGGGATCCGGTCCAGGTGGCACATCGGAACAGTCGCTTGGTGGAGGCGGCCTCCCCGGCGCAAGTGGAGGTTATGGTGGCATTGGAGGCGGGGCGATCGAAGATGGAGCCGGCGTGAGTGGCGACTTCACCCCTTCCCCCGAGTTTCATCGCAAAATGCGTGGTGTTGTTCGTTTAACGTATGCCATCAAAGTATCAGGTGTTCTATCTCACATTGAAAGTGCTGCTGCTGTTGTTTTAACCAGGGATGGTTCTCCCAACGGGGGCAATAAACCGGTTCTGGCGACGTTAGCAACTCTCTTCGACCCTCCTGAAGGCGATTGGTTTCA
>CAIXME010000524.1 GCA_903920425.1 uncultured Pirellula sp.
GGCGAGCCCGTCGCGTTTCATCCCGCGTGGAAGCAACCAAAAGTTACTCTTGAGATCTTCCTTCCAGTCCATGTTTCGGCCGACGAGAACGGATCGACCGTTATCATTCCACAGTACTCGGCTACAGGCTTCTGCTACGGGCTTCGTACCAACGACCGCCAGAAGGGCCGCGAGGCCAAAGGGGATCACATAGCGGAGGGTCCATCTCATAATTGCAGTTCTCGTTTTGGGTCAGAGGATTTTTATTCGCATGTCGCGCAAATATCCCAGAAGTTGTAACAGTTTTGCCTCGAAAATGCCACGCTTTAAGAAGATGCTGGGCTACATGAAGGCAGGTAAAGATTCACTCCACTTAATGTCGGGGGCTGCGAGGGATTCAAACGGCTCTTTTGATTAACTGCGGAAATCTCGCCCTGCCGCTTCGTCCGATCCAACTCTTTGCGTGTAACCCTACAGATAGAGGCGCACATCTTTGGTGCGTCCAAATCCCCACGTAGGAGTTGCCCATGTCGCCACCAAGAAGCGTTGAGAAAATGTCGTCCGAAGAAATGCGAGCAGAACTGGTTTCGCTACTGTCAGAGGGTGTACTTCGCTATCTAGCCAAACGCAAAGTCGATCGGGGCCATCGCCAGCCACAATTCTCTGCGGAATCAGTCGAAGGTGCGCTTGAGGTTTCTTCCAAGCCAGGGCTCTCTGTGACCAATCCGGTTAACGGTCTCTAGGTCACTTTCTCAAAACGGAGAACCAATGGCACTCAACATTACGAAGGAAGTCGCAAACATGGAGCGATTGTCGGTCGGCGCTCTTTGCGAGCGATACCGCGAGGTCTTCGGCGAAGACACCAAAGCTCGAAACAAACAATGGCTCATCAAACGCATCGCTTGGAAACTCCAAGCCAACGAAGAAGGCGACATCTCCGAACGAGCTCGCAAGCTTGCGATGGAGATCGCCCAATCGTCCGACATTCGAACTTCTGCTCCAAAGATCCGAACACGACCAATTGAAGCGACGTTCGAGACCGCTACCACCATCATCACTCCGCCAGCGGATAGCAGATTGCCTGTTGCCGGAACGGTACTGATGAAGAACTACAAGGGGCGCAGCATACAAGTGCGAGTGTTGCCTAACTCGTTCGAATACGAAGGTGAACAGTACAAGACGCTCACATCGATTGCCCGCATCGTAACGGGGCAAAAGAACATCAATGGATTTCAATTCTTCAAGCTTGGTAAAACGGAGGCCGCATCGTGAAGACCACAACCAATCTACGACAACTGAACTGTGCAATCTACACTCGCAAATCGACCGAGGAAGGTCTCGAGCAAGAGTTCAATACGCTCGATGCACAACGCGAATCTGCCGAATGCTACATCAAGAGCCAAGAAGCCGAGGGCTGGGTTTGCCTTCCCGATCATTATGACGATGGAGGTTTTACTGGTGGTAACATGGAACGACCGGCCCTGAAGCGACTTCTCGCAGATATAGAAGCTGGAAAAGTCGACTGTGTCGTAGTCTACAAAGTCGATCGATTAAGCCGTTCGCTGATGGACTTTGCCAAGATGCTCGAGGTCTTCGAACGAAAGCGAGTCGCCTTCGTCAGTGTTACACAACAGTTCAACACGACTAACTCGATGGGCAGGTTGATGCTGAACGTTCTCTTGTCATTCGCCCAGTTCGAACGAGAGATTATTTCTGAGCGAACGCGAGACAAAATGGCCGCCGCTCGCCGCAAAGGCAAATGGGTTGGCGGCCTGGCACCTCTAGGCTACGACATCGATCCGGTTGCACGTCGACTAAAGGTCAACGAAGACGAGGCTTCTCGCGTGCGATCGATCTTCGAACTGTACCTCGAAGTCGGCTCGATAGTCTCAACGCTGAAAGAGATTGATCGACGCGAGTGGCGCAATAAGCGAAGTATCACCAAAAAGGGTAAAGAACGCGGTGGTCGGCATTTCGATAAGAGCTCGCTGTTCAAGCTACTCACCAACATGGCTTACATCGCCAAGATTCGCTACAAGGAAGAAGTCCACAACGGTGAGCACGAAGCGATTGTCCCGATAGAGCTTTGGGATCGCGTACAAAAGCTACTCAAGCACAACGGCAAAACCGGTGGTGTTGCGGTCCGCAACAAATTCGGCGCGTTGCTCAAGGGCCTCGTGCGTTGCGTATGCTGCGACGCAGCCATGACTCCAAACCACACCACGAAGGCCGGTAGTAAACGGTATCGTTATTACGTTTGCAGCTCGGCCCAGAAACGCGGGTGGCACACTTGTGCGTCTAAGTCGATCCCAGCCAAGCAGATCGAAGATTTTGTGGTGAGCCAAGTAAAGAAGATCGGTTATGCACCGGAGATCCTCAAAGATGTGGTGGAGGCAACGAAGCTAAAGGCTCAAAAGCATCTCCTCCAGCTCCAAGAAGAAAGGGTCACAATAGAACGCGACACGGCTAGGTGGAGCAACGAGATCTTCAAAATGACTTCGCAGATCACATCAAGCGAAACGAACTCGCCTGCAGTCGCTCGCTTGGCTGACCTTCAGGAACGCATTCAGCACAATGAACGCCGTATGCTGGCAATCGACAAAGAACTTGCCGAGGACGACACCAATACCAGTGACGCACCGGCGATCGAATCCGCTGTCCTAACATTCGACCCGATCTGGGAAGCGATGACACTTCGAGATCAAATCCGATTAATCAACATGATCGTCAAACGCGTCGATTACGACGGCGAGTCGGGACGGGTCACTATCACTTTTCATCCGCTTGGCGGTAAATCGCAATCCGAATACGCAGCCAAAGATCTTTCA
>CAIXME010000525.1 GCA_903920425.1 uncultured Pirellula sp.
AGAAACAAGGCCACTTGAAACGAGCGATTCGCCGGAACTTTCACAAGTTCCGCTACCTACCTGCCCGTAGCGGAAGATGTGAATCTACCGTCTCAGCTCCCGAAACCCCATCAAACCAATCGAGAACAGAATTCAATAACGTCGATCGATCAAACGAAGCCCTTTACAAGCTCCCACGCATTCACTGCGCCTAGACTTCGTCTTCGATACCCGGATCGACTTCTTCGTCTTCATCCAGAATGCCTTCGCCATCCAACTCTTCGTCAGGCACTTCCGTGACCAAGCCATCATCGGCTGGCTCGATCTCGTACTCGTCATCTAGTTCTTCTTCGAAATCGTCATCAAAATCGTCGTCGAAATCGTCTTCGTCGAAATCCTCGAACGGATCTTGCTCTTCTTCATCGCCATCTTCGCCCGGCAGCTCATCGTCCCCTTCTTCCTCGTCTTCTCCCCACGAATTTCTCACAGGTACGGGGGCGGGAGATTCCGCTTGGAGAGCCAGCTCGAACCAATCTTGAAGTGGCCTGCCAAACTCAACCGGCGGCTCAGCGGCGAATCCGTCTCCGCTGTCGTCTCCGATGGGCTGAAAGTCCAACGCTGTTTCCGTCTCACTGCCGACAAACGAATCTCCTACGTACGGTAGATCCGCAACGGCACAATCGCCAGTAGCTTCTTTTTCCATTTGTGACTTAATGAGTAAATTCACCGATCAGCTCCACCAAAAGGCATGACGATTGTATTTGAGAGAATTCCAGCTCCATCCGAGCGACGAGACAGTCTAATTTGGCAACATATCGCCGCAAGTGCTAAGCGTGTCGGTTTACCTCAGGGCTGTCAACCGCCTTTGCGTTGCTGGACCGTGAGATTGCAAAATCTTTCCTTTGCGGACTATATACCGCCATGCCTCGGACGAAAACTTCGAGTCAGTCCATTACGATAGTGCCATTGGCGATGCCAACCTCGGCTAAACTAAAACCATCGAACGGTCTCCGTTTGGACGGACCACCCGTCAAACATATCTACACCAATAAATCTCTATGCTATCCAGACGTAAATTCAACCAAGCGGTTGCGGCCGTCGCTGGCCTGCCGATGGCAAACTCGCCTTTGTTTGGGTATTTCCAAGAGCGTCAGAGCGTGCAGAACGCGAATCGTGACTTGGGGCGAGCCACCGTTGGTAAAAACGTGGCCGCAACCGTCCATGCAATCGCTACTGCAGCAGCCGACAAAATCTATCAGGCCGGAGGCAACGCGGTGGACGCCGCGGTAGCTTGCGCGTTCTGTCTAGGTGTAGTCGATGGGCATAACTCCGGAATCGGCGGCGGCTGTTTGATTTTGATTCGCACTCCTTCGGGAAAGATACATGCGATCGATGGTCGCGAAACGGCGCCGATGGCATCCAGCCCAAAACTCTATCTCAAGGATGGGCGACCGTCAGTCGAATTGAGCCAGACAGGTCCGTTGGCGGTAGCTGTACCCAGTCAAGTTGCCGCTTTGAGCAACATCCATCGTCGATTTGGACTCCTTCCCTGGGCAACGTTGCTTGAGCCTGCAATAGCCGCAGCGGAGGATGGCTATGTCGTCGGGGCT
The DNA here is from genome assembly GCA_903920425.1 of uncultured Pirellula sp. Classification (GTDB taxonomy): domain Bacteria; phylum Planctomycetota; class Planctomycetia; order Pirellulales; family Pirellulaceae; genus JBKCUI01. The sequence continues at coordinate 1,590 of CAIXME010000525.1, forward strand.
GCTACGCGCGACACGATCGTTGCCGAACAGAATGACATCGCAAAGTTCGATTCTAGTAGATCGGTTCTGCTCAAGTCTGATGGGACTGCGTACGCTATTGGCGAAACACTTCGTCAACCGGAGTTGGCAGAAACCTTGCGGCAACTTTCTATGCATGGACCGAACTGGTTTTACAACGGCCCGTTCGCGAAG
>CAIXME010000526.1 GCA_903920425.1 uncultured Pirellula sp.
AAAACGATTTGTTCTTTCGGTGGCAACTGGATTCGAAACGTAATTCCGCGTGCGGGGCTATTCGGTTCGCTTGCATCCATCGCGCTGGTGATCATCAGTTTTGTGCCGCTCATCGACATCTTCCGTGAACCGTTGGTTGGGATGGTGGCTTTAGCGATCGTGCTCACAAGCTTGATTGGGAAAGTTCCCTTGCCGGGCAATATTCCTGGAACATTGATGGCACTCTTGGTTGCTGGAACGATTCACTACATTCAGCAATTCGTCATGGGGCAACCGTTGGTGGAACTCAGCGCATTGACGCCAAGTTACCCACCAACCGAATGGACGTCGGCCTTGGGTTTTGGATGGTGGCAACAAATGGGAGCCGCGGCAAACTATTTGCCCGTCGCGATGCCATTCGCGTTAGCAACCGTGGTCGGAGGAATCGACTGTACTGAATCGGCGATCGCGGCTGGAGATGAGTACTCGACGGGACACATCCTAGGTGTCGAAGCGTTCGCGACATTTATCGCTGGGATATGTGGCGGTGTAATCCAGACGACGCCCTACATCGGACATCCTGCATACAAAGCGATGGGTGGGCGCGCGGCATACACGCTAGGGACGGCATTAACGATCGGGCTGATCGGCTTGCTCGGTGGATTCAGCTATTTTTACATGCTGATACCAAAACCTGCTGTGTACCCAATCTTGATCTTCGTCGGCCTCGAAATATCAGCACAAAGCTTCCTCGCTACGCCGAAGCGCCACTATCCAGCTCTGGTCTTTGCCTGTGTACCCGCTCTCGCCTTTCTTGCGTTTCTGTACTCGGACCAGTTGCTAGGTAACTTCGGGATAGAAACACTGAGCAAGCCTCAAGGATTAAACGCCGGCGTTCAAGGCGCGTTGACGGAATTGAAGACGGCCGCCAATGACCAACCTGCATTGGCGGGGGCTGTCAAAACGATCGAGTCGGCGATGACGCTGCGCCCCGATTTGCGTATCGATTTGCAAACGGTCCAAATGCTTAAGAATGGCTTCATCCTGACCAGCCTTTTGTGGGCATCGTTTTTGGCCATGGCAATCGATCGCAGGCTTTTCCATGCGGCCATCTTTTTATGCATTGCCGGCGTCTTTACTCTTTTCGGTTTCATTCATTCCCCGCTGGCCAACAACGCCTTGTTCCTGCCCATTTCTATCCCGGGATTAGGGGAGAACTGGTCGCTGCCTGCGGAGCAATCCGGGGCGATGTGGGCTTTCGCAAGCGCGTACTTTGCGACAGCGATGCTCATGTTCCTATGGGCGAAGTATCTTGACCGATCGGGCCAATCTGGATCGGATTTAGCCACAGATGATTGAGTTGCGAAAACGCTCGGTTGGCCTAACGATGGTAGGTTTGTTCTTCTGCGTGGCAGGTGCATTCCTCAATTCCCTCTGGACCTCTACCGGGATCGGTATCGGTACCATGTACTGGGCGTGGGCTTTGATATCTCTGGTGTTTGGCCCCGATGTGGTCTTCATTGCATGCGCATATTGGATGGGGATGCGACGTGGTGGAACCAACTGGAGCACCTGGGTAGTACCTGCTTGCATCGCCTTACTCGCTGGGGCGTTACCAATGATGCTGATGATTTTGTATTGGAGTTGGGGCGTTGGCAGGGGAGCCAATTTGGGACCCAGGATGCTATTCACGACCCTGTCCTTTACCTTGCTGTCCTATGCCGTAACGATTGGAACCTTTGCCTGCACGTTTAGTTTGGCGAGCAGGTGGCTTGGCGTACATATCGTGCCAACCGAATTAAGTGCTCAACAAACGAAATCGTGGAACCAAGGTTGGCAATTTGCCTTTTGGTCGATGATCGGTGCTACGTGCGGGGTTTTGCTTACCTCTTTCTTCTATGCGTGGAGAGCTTATCCAGCTTATTTCTTGTCGGGGATTGCGCAGTGGGTATCGCAAGGATTAATCTGGTCAGGGATCGCAGCCTTGGTGGCTTATCGCAAGTCGGGAATCGCGTGGAGCGGAATGGTGTGCATTGCCGTTTCATTCGTGTTAACGTTGATGATGAATTGGCAACTATCGCTTATGAGCCCAGGAAGTTATCGGCAATCGAACGCGTATTTTTCGATGATGTACGGATGGGGGCTCACGTTGCCTTTTGTGGGGCTGAAATGGACCCTATGCCATTGGCTCTTTCGGATCTTTGGATTCGGGCTTCGGACGAGAGATCAGTTGCAACGCTTGAAAGCCGAAGTTGAAAACTCCGCGGGCGATGATCTCGCGAGTGTGCCCACGATGCCGAAAAAGGTCGAAGCGCCCAAACCCGTATGGGAGATCATCTAGCTAGGGATCTTCCGGGTCTTCGCGTAGCGGAAGATGTGAATCTTCCGGAGTCTTCTCGTAGCGGAAGATGTGAATCTTCCGGGTCTTCTCGTAGCGGAAGATGTGATTCTTCCGTCAGCGGAGCCTCACCCCATCGCGATTCCCTATATTCGTGACAAGCATTAGCTGCTTGCGACTCACCGGAACTTTCACAAGTTCCGCTACAAGACAGCCACTAACGATTAGCCGGAACTTTCACAAGTTCCGCTACAAGACGCCACCAACCATTCACCGGAACTTTCACGGGTTCCGCTACAAAGCCGTGGCTAACTAATCGTCGGAACTTTTGCATGTTCCTTTACCACACATGCTCCGCCAAAGAATAAATGTAATGACTCAGCCACATGGTTCTTGATCTTCAGCGTGCTCAACTTCTTCTCCAAACCCAGCTGTTGCCTCAATAGCCACGTTCCTTGCCAAAGTGCGAGCAGCTGAGCAGCGGCGAGCGGGATATCTCTTAACTCGACCCATCCCTTGTTTTGACCAAGCTCCAGCAATTGGATGAGAAGCGATTCTGTTTTCCTCGGCCCCCATTCGTAAAATTGACGGGACATTTCAGGATGGCGTCCCGACTCACTGATCATGATGCGACCAAGGCCGATGATCGCCGGATTGGTCAGCAATGCCACTAACCCTTCACCGAACAACTGCAGACCTGCAACAAACTCGTCTTTCGTGGTTATTTCCACTTCAGGGAATTTCGGTCGCTTGCGCTCTCCTTCGTGATGAAGCACCGCCGCGAGCAATCGCTCTTTGCTCTCAAAATGACTATAGACCGTGCGGTTCGACACTTCGGCTGCAGCTGCAATGACGTCCATCGAGACCGTTTGATATCCATGCTCCAAAAAAAGGTCTCTCGCGCGCTCCAAAATCCGTTGCCTTAACGCCGCGTCTTTAGGTCTACCACGAGAACGTAAGGGGGAAAATACCGATCCTTCGTCTTGCGGCTTCTCGGAGATTTTATTGGATTTTTTTCTGGAAACCATCATCTGATTTTTTGCGAAACCGTATTATGTACTATATCGGTGCAGTAATTGGAGAGTCTAGTCGATTCGGGGAACGCAAGCAATATGTGGCGAATAGCGCTAAAAATGCTTTTTAACGACCAAGCCAAGTATATCGGCTTGGTCATCGGTGTCGCGTTCTCGACGCTTCTGATCAATCAACAGATGGGGATTTTCCTGGGCTTGCTCTCCAGAGCGGGCGCATTGATCGATGACGTTCCGGAAGCCAACGTTTGGATTATGGACCC
>CAIXME010000527.1 GCA_903920425.1 uncultured Pirellula sp.
GTCCGCGCACCGATCCGCAAAGCACTCTAGCCGGACCATGTTAGCTCGAATTGCTACCGCTTCGGAGTTAGGAATTGCAGCCGCCTTTGCTTGAAACTCTCGCAGCATTTGCCCGCTCAGATCCGCGCCGATTACATGCCAACCTTTCTCGGCTAGCGGAATCAGATTGCGCCCAGTGCCGCATCCGATATCGATTGCGACTCGACGCGCCGCGCCTTCCCCGGCCGATGCTGCACCTAGATGCTCTGCGACCAGTTCGCGATCCAAATCTAAAAGCGGATGCCCTGCATGGAACGAATCGTATTCCGTCGCAATGCTGGGCTGCGTTACGTAATCCCAGGTGCCCCGAGAAACACCAGGAGGCAACTGCCACGCTGCTCTCGATTGTCCCTGCGACTTGTTGTTATTAGATGACATGAGCTATTTTCTGAATTCAAACGTCGCCATCAGCGGATGATGGTCGCTGATATCTCGCTCGCGATGATCTTTCGTATAGCGAGTATCCCAGTGATCCATGTCAGCCCCTTCTCCGCGAATGTTGTATCGGCTCAGCACCTCAATCGCTTTGAACTTGATTCCCGGTCCCGGCGTCTCGGAAAGCATCGGTTTGGAAACCAAAATGCGGTCGAATTGCTTTGGCAGTATCAAATGCGTCTGCCTATTTTCCGCCGGTATACGCTCCAGCAAATCATAAAGATTATCGACCTCGCTGTCCGTTCTTTTGCCCAGCAGTTCATACATACCATCACCATTGGGCTCCACGATGCCTGCCAATTCCTCGACATTGAGATCACCCAAAAGGACGCGATTCTCCCCCGCCTCAATCCCAGCCCGCATCCACTCATGAGCGAGTTTAGCTTGCTTGACTCTCAACTCTGCCGCTTCGGCGGTCGCCCGAAAATGGACAACCAAAACGGTCACGGATTCTGTCTTGCCTGCAACCTGCCACTCGAATTTGGCAAACATGTGCTTGGACAAATTATAGAAATCCTTGGACGCAAACATCTCTTGCGTTTGCTCGCGTCGCGAATATTCCACTAACCCCGAACGGTATATCAGTGCAACGTCTTGTTCGGTTCCGGAATCATAGCCTTCGATAAAGGCCACGCGGTACTGCAGATTGTGCCTGTCTTTAAGCACCTTCGTTAAGGCCGTCATCACTGCTCGATCCTCAATCTCTTGAACGGCCAAAATCGTAGGCTGAAATTTGGCGATTGCGTCCGCTGTGGTGTGCAGTTTCCAAAGCCACTCTTCTTTGCTCGGTGCCGATTGTTCTTTGGCGACATCGCTGCGATTGTTTGCCGTCACGTCGTCAAAGAACCATTCGAGGTTCCAAGTCGCGATTTTTAGTTCGTCCGGTCCTGTATCGGCCTTCGCCGAATTCGGCGCAACCATGGCTAGAACCACCCATAACCAAAGCCTCCATGGCTTACCAAAGCAGACATCGTTGCAACGCGATTTTGATGGGAACAATTTGGGTCTCATGGTCTGTGGAAATGCCATCGGACAAATCGACGGACATAAAGGGCGATTCGGATAATTCGTGCCGTTAGGCATACTGTAGACCAACCAAGGTCACGAGGCGAGTTACGCTCAGGTGGTTTTGGAACGGATATTCGAGGTCTAACCCCCGATTTGACAGGGGTTTGCGCTCGCCAACGCGAAATCGGAGGTATTTGTTTGCACTCAGCCGTCGAGGAAGTACCATTTATGGGATTCACCATCCGGAAATAATGCCGATTTTCGCCTCGCTTTGATGAGGTGCGGTCGGAGATTTTGTCAATTTCGCTTAACAAATTGGGCCGATTTATGCGAATGCAATCCGTTGCTTACCTCTTTTCTGTCGTTACGCTCTCCTTTGCCAGTTTCGCATCTGCCCAGGATCCGCTCGACGAAATGTACGGACAAGCTGTCCATTCTTTCTTCCGTGGAGATTCTGTTCACGCAGAACAATTGCTGACCGAAGTCATTGACGCGGGTAGCCAAGATCCACGCGCCTACTATTTCCGCGGCCTTTGCCAAGCTCACGGCAACTTCCAAATCGGTTCCGTCGACTTCGAACGCGGAGCACAATTGGAAATCGATGGCAAAAAGGTTGTGAACGTCGGCAAAGCTTTGGAACGCATCCAAGGTCCTGCTCGCGTGGAAATTGAGAAGGCTAGAAGCAAAGCCAGACTTGCATCACGTGCCCGTCTGCTCGAACTGCAACGTGCACGTTACGAAGAAATGCAACGTGGCGGTGGAGCCGCTGGTGGTATTCCCGTACCGCCCCGAGCTGGTGACCCAGCACCGGTTCCAAGCGCCCTCGCACCCAACGACCCGTTCAACGCGGGCATGACCAAAGGTCAGCCAGAAGTGATTCAACAAGGCGAGCCAAAGACCGTCGCTCCTGGTGACGAATTCGGCGACGCACCCGCTGGTGATGAGATGCCGACCGAGCCAGCTCCAGCAGGCGGAGCAGACGAAGACGATCCATTCAAATAAGCTCTCTCCGACGAGAAGCACAGATCCAAGCTCATCAAAACCCAGGTTGCGAAACCTGGGTTTTTTTACGCCCCGAAAGTCCGGATTGCAACGCCTGTGCCGGCTAGGCAAACCGCAAGCATGAAGTATTGAACAATGAACCCAGGAATAACTTGGATGGCACCCAACCTGATTTATATGACTGTGGTTGATTGATCCTCCCACATCAAATACATCAATAAGGCCCGTCTGATGAAGTTTTCGAATCTAACCGTCAAATTCAAGCTCATCACTTTCTGCTGTTTGATCGGTTTACTACCCGCGTTGCTTGTGTGTGCAATCGCTTGGCAAGCATCCGCAAAGCTATCCCAATCGCGATGCAATGCATTGACGCAAAGCGCGAAATCGATTGCAGACAAAATCGATCGCAATCTCTTCGAACGCTATGGTGATGTCCAAGCGTTTGGACTGAATGATACGATCCGTGACGTTTGGGTCAGTACAGGCAATACCGACGGGATCGTCAATGCCATGAATGGATACATGGATACCTACGATATCTATCAAGCCATGATATTGGTCGATATGGAAGGAAAGCCGATCGCGGTAAACACAAAAGATAAAGATGGCAAGCCAATCGATACTTCCCACTTCTACGATAAAGATTTTTCTAATGCGTCTTGGTTTAAAGATTGCCTTGCAAAGCGTTTTTACAGCGCCCCCAATTCCCCAGTAACCGGAACCGTCGTTGAGTCTTTTTATCGAGATCCTGATATCACCAAAGTGTATGGCGAACACGCCTACTCGATCGGATTTGCAGCCCCCGTTTACGACAGCCAAGGGCAAATGATTGCCGTATGGAAAAACCATGCTGCCTTCTCACTGATAGAAGATATCTTTACCTCAACCTATGCTGAACTTTGCAAGACAGGTGACGATGCTACCGAACTCACGCTGCTGGATGAACAAGGTCGGATCATCTTGGAACTCGATCCCCAAGGCGCGGGCTCACATACCATCAACCCCGACCCCTCGATTATCGGCAAATTGAACCTGAAAGAAGTCGGGCATGAAGCTGCGAAACGCGTTGTCGATGGACAAGAAGGTTCGCTCATCGCAGTTAAGCACTACCGAAAGAACATCGACCAAGCAGCCGGATTTACCCCATTGTGCGGTGCGATGGGATTCAAGGGTATGCCTTGGTCTGTCATGGTGCGATTGCCAACGTCCGTAGCTATGGCCGAAGTATCTTACATGCGGACTTTAATTGTAGGAATGTTGGTCGCCAGCGGGCTTGTCGTATTGCTGTTGTCATGGCTGGCGAGCCGTTGGTTTGTAACGCCCATTTCCAATGCCGTTCAAGCTCTCGGAGAAATCACCAACGGCCAATGGTCGAAACGCTTACCTACCCATGGAGGAGACGAATTCGCAATGCTCAGTTGCCGGTTCAATGCATTCTCGAACCGAATGCAAAGCGTGATATCAAACGCCCAAAACCAATCGAATGCTGCAAGCAGTGGATTGACTACCGTAACAAGCGATTTGGTGCAGGCCGGGGAACGAGCAAGCGGTGTTTCTTCGAATATGCATGAAATAGCAGCTGCCATCACGCAAATGGACATTACCATCCGCGAGATCGCCAAGAACGCGAGCATGTCTTCCCAAGTTGTCGAGGAAACCACCAAGTTTGCCCGAGAAAGCAACCATCGAATCCAAAAGCTGGGAACCGCAGCTACCGAAATTGAAAAAGCAGTTGAAGCGATTCAAGAAATTGCCGAACAGACCAATTTGCTTGCACTGAATGCCAATATCGAGGCTGCACGGGCCGGTACTGCGGGGCGAGGATTCGCAGTCGTTGCAGATGAAGTCCGCGATCTTGCAAAGCAAACCGCTTCCGCAACCGAAGATATTCGAAAGCGAGTCTCCGACATCCAAAATTCCACTAAACGCTCTATCCAATCGACTCGCAAGATTACCAGTTCGATCAAGAAAGTCCGAGAGTACGCATCTACCATCGCAGCATCGGTGGAAGAGCAATCGGTAACGGCCAGCTCGATCAATGCACGAGTCCGAGATGTATCGACCGCGTCGTCCGATTCATCCGAGTCCTTGAAAAGGTCGGTCGACTCAAGCCGCAATGTGCTTACGAGCATCGACAAGATTGACCATCTGCTGGACTTGAGTAGCTATCCGCCAGCCGACACGTGCGAAATCGAACTCGGCTGGAAAAAGTAAACTTCGTCGACAGCGTATCGAAGATGTGCAGAAGGTGCGGTGACCACTTGGGTGGTCACCGTGAACCGGTTGAATGAGACCTGAACTAGTCAACGACCTTAGCGTCGATCCACTTCATCAAACTTCGTAGCTGTTGGCCAACCTTCTCGATTTGATGTTTGCGTTCCAGACGGCGCGAGGCTTTGAACGCTGGGGCTCCAGCCTTGTTCTCGAGAATCCACTCGCGGGCGAATTTACCGGTTTGGATCTCGGTGAGGATTTTCTTCATCTCAGCCTTGGTTTCGGCAGTGATGATGCGTGGGCCACGTGTGTAGTCACCGAACTCGGCGGTGTTGGAAATGCTGTATCGCATGTAGTTGAGACCACCTTGGTAAAGAAGGTCGACGATCAGTTTCAACTCGTGCATGCACTCGAAATAAGCCATTTCAGGTTGGTAACCTGCTTCGACCAGCGTTTCGAAACCAGCCTTGACCAGTTCACTAACGCCACCGCAAAGCACAACTTGCTCACCGAACAAATCGGTCTCGGTCTCTTCTGCAATCGAGGTTTCGATCACACCACCGCGAGTTCCACCGATTCCCTTGGCGTAAGCCAAGCCGATCTTCTTGGTCGTTTCACTAGCACCTGCACCTAAAGCGATCAAACATGGAACGCCACCACCTTTGGTGTATTCACTGCGAACCAAGTGACCAGGGCCTTTGGGTGCAACGAGCAATGTGTCCACACCCTTGGGTGGCTCGATCTGACCAAAGTGGATGTTAAAACCGTGCGAGCACATCAACACATTGCCTGGAGTCAAATTGGGCTTGATGTGCGAGCGGTAAAGGTCGCCTTGCACTTCGTCTGGCAATAGAACGTTGACGATGTCCGCCTTCTTCGTTGCCTCATCAATCTCCATTGGCTGAAAACCATGGGCTACTGCGAGATCGTAGTTCTTGCCACCTGGTCGCTGTCCGATGATGACTTTGCATCCGCTGTCGCGGAGGTTTTGAGCTTGAGCATGTCCCTGCGATCCATAACCCAAGATGGCGATTGTCTTATCTTTGAGGTGGGAGAGGTCTGCGTCGTTGTCGTAGTAAATTGTGGCGGCCATGAAATGACTGTTCTCGAATTGAAGGTTGGGAGATTTTTGAAATACGGGTTGTGTTAATACAGAAGGCTATATGTTCGTTCAGAAAAAACGACACAGGAGACTGCGTCGTTTCGAGTACGCGAAATGACTAATCTCGCACGAGTTCGGCCGCTTCGGTGACAGCCTCGCCGCCGTTGGGGTTGCTGCCTCGCACCATGGCGATTCGCCCGGTCCTGACGAGTTCCAGGATGCCGTATGGTCGCATACGTTCGATGAAAGCCTGGATCTTGCTTTCTCGACCGGAGATTTCAATCATCAATTCCTCCGGACCGACATCGACAATGCGACCGCGGAAGATGTCGACCAGCTCGCGAATCTCGGTACGAACTCCACCATTCTCCGATCGGACCTTGATCAACATCAGATCACGTTCGACATAATCGCGAGAGCTGATGTCCTGGACCTCCACGACGGTCACGATCTTCTCAAGTTGCTTTCGCACTTGTTCCAACACGCGATCATCCCCCACCACGACAAACGTCATGCGAGAGAGGTTGGTGTCTTCGGTTTCTCCAACAGCCAGCGAGTCGATGTTGTAACCGCGGGATGCAAGCATCCCTGAAATGTGGGCTAACACGCCCGGAACATTCTGCACAACAGCGGAAAGTAGGTGCCGCATTAAAAATCTAGGGGTATGGTTTTTTAAAAAATGAAGATTGGTTCCCTATTCAGGATTGCAAGCTTCGTGGAGGTCAAGAATGATAATTCGACAACCACATTTCCTCAAGGGTTCAGCCGTTTGTTCCAATCACATCTACCCAAATCCGACTACCAACTTATCGACTTCGGCGCAGGGCGAAAGCTGGAACAAATAGGCCAGGCTATCGTGAATCGTCCCTGTCCAGGAGCGACTGCCCAAATCGCAGGTTCGGACTTATGGAACAAAGTCGATCTTTCCTATTCGCTAGTATTAGATGGACAGTGGCATTACCACAACTCATTTAAGCAGAAGCGACTTGCGACGACATGGGATTGCCACTGCGAATCGCTTTGCATGCAAGTTCGACCAACCCCAGCAGGACAAGTGGGGGTCTTTCCAGAGCACTGGGCTCATTGGCCCTGGCTGATTGAATCGATTCTGGGCCCTGACGCTAATCAAAGTCACAATGCATCCCCTCCTCGCGTACTGAGCCTTTTCGCTTACACGGGCGCTACAACGCTGGCATTAGCAAAGGCAGGGTGCCAAGTCACTCACGTCGATGCTTCCAAACCTACGGTGCAATGGGCCAAGGAAAACAGCACCCACTCCGATCTTGCAGGGGCTGCCACCCGCTGGATCGTGGACGATGCCGTTGCCTTCGTAAAACGGGAACTTCGGCGAAACAAACAATACGATGCGATCATCTTGGATCCCCCAACCTATGGGCATGGGGCTCAAGGCGACCGCTGGGAGATTCATCGAGATTTAACACCCTTGCTCGACGACTGCTGGAATTTGCTCTCGGATGAGCGACGGGCGGTCCTCCTCTGCGGCCACTCATCCCATATCAGCATTCGCGATATCAATCGTAGACTGGCACAACACCATGGCGCTGCACGGAGCGGTGAGTGCGAAATAACACAAGCCTATCTACTCGACCAAAGCGGTCGCAAACTCGATTGCGGTTTCGCTGCCAAGTACCGCTTTCCAAAATGAATGGGTATAATCATCGCCCCGCCGCCCCCCCTCACCGTAAGAGCTTGTTGCTTTGATTAGATCGCCGCAAGGCAATGCCCACTGTCACAACCAGACGCGTCAGGGCTTGTTGCTTTAACCAAAACCTGGCGCGTTTACGAGGAATCCCACCCATGCTTATATGCAATGATCAAGAAGTGTCACACGGAGACACCAAGCCACAGAGATTTCAAAAATCTATTTTGCGTTCAGCAGTGCCTCTGTGCGTCTGTGTGACAAATCGAGCCTGAACGCAAAGATCACAACCCGAAGCGTGAGAGCGTGAGCGAGGAGCACAGAATCCCTCGCTTACGCGTCGGATTGTGATGAAAGCAACAAACCCGCACGCATTGGACTTATAGACATTCTCTTTCGCCAACTCTCTTTGCGAAACGCACAAACGACTATGCCGAAACTAGCAGCCTTTCCCAAAGCCTACATGCATGCTCTATGCAAAGATGGTTCGATGACTTTGACGCAATGGTTTGAACTGGCCTCCACTCTTTCGATTGAAGGTCTCGAGTTCTACGCAGGGTTTATCGAAATGGCTATGGAATCACGATGGCCCGATATTCGACGTCAAGTCGAGTCGCTCGGCATGACCATTCCGATGATGTGTTGCTCACCCGATTTCACCCATCCCGATCGCGATTTTCGAAACAAGGAGATCGAAAAGCAAAAACGCTGGATCGATATGACTGCCGCACTCGGGGGCAGCTACTGCCGTGTGCTAAGTGGCCAGCGCAGACCTGAATTGACGGCAAGCCAAGGTGTTCAATTAGCAGCGGACTGCATACACGAATGCATACCGCATGCCGTCCAAAACAACGTCACGCTGATTCTGGAAAATCACTACAAAGACGACTTTTGGGAATATCCTGAATTCGCTCAAAAGATGGATGTCTTCTGCGATCTAGTAAATGCGATCGACCACCCTTCCTTTGGAGTCAATTACGATCCGAGCAACGCCTACATCGCTGGCGATGATCCGATTGAACTACTGAAACGAGTCTCTCATCGCGTCGTTACGATGCATGCAAGCGACCGTTACTTGATCGAGGGAACACTGGAAGATTTGCGACGAGAAGAAGGGGGCTCAGCAGGCTACGCCAAACGATTGCGCCACGGAGAAATCGGACAAGGGCTCAACGACTACGATGCCATCTTTGGAGAACTGCGTCGAGTAGGGTTTGATGGCTGGATCAGCATTGAAGACGGCGTAGACGGGATCGAACAGCTGCAACGAAGCGTGAACTTTTTGAAGAAGAAGATTCAACAGCATTGGGGATAACAAAACCAAAAAAAACGCGTTGTATTCCCTTTGTAAGCGGTACGGCGCGAGCCGGACTTTTTAGCGGTACGGCGCGAGCCGTCCGGTTGCAGGCCAGCGATGTCACCGTGGCTAGAAACTCCAGACCGGGCAGCTTGCGCTGCTCCGCTAACTTATTGTTGCTTCGCAACCAATCAGATTTTGCCGTTTAATGTACGGCGCGAGCCGGACTTTTTAGCGGTACGGCGCGAGCCGTCCGGTTGCGGGCCAGCAACGTCACCGTGGCCAGAAACTCCAGACCGGGCAGCTTGCGCTGCTCCGCTAGATATGCAAGCCCGCTGCGTGACCTGTACTCCAGGCCGCTTGAAAATTAAAGCCGCCGATAGGTCCGTCCAAATCGAGAATCTCACCGGCGAAATACAACCCCGGTGTCTTGCGACTTTGCATATCCTGAAAATTGACTTCTCCCAAAGCAACACCGCCGGCAGTCACTTCCGCTTTGGGGTAACCTCTTGTTCCGTGAATGGGTACTTGAAGCGCTTTCAGCCGTTCGACCAATCCGTTTCGCAATTTCTTTGACAACTCCGACGTATGGACGTCGTTCGAAGATCCCGCAATCGCAACCAATGCAGTCGCCAACCTCTTTGGAATGCGCTGGCTCAATACATTGGTGATTGTTCGGTTGGATTCTTTGGCAGCATCGAGCAACCACTGCTCACACGCTTCGCGAGACAAATCAGGAAGTAGATCGACAGCCATGCTAGCAGCGTATGGTTGGTCCATATCAGAAAAACAACGAGACACGTTCATTGCCGTTGGTCCGCTGCAGCCAAAGTGAGTCCACAACAAGCCTCCTCGAGATACAGCTCGCTCTAATTTGATCTGCTTGGTGTCGGCACCCTGAACGCGAGCAGTTACTTCTGCATCGTCCAATGTGATTCCACTCAAATCATGAACCCACGCTTCATTGGATAAAAGCGGCGTCAACGCTGGACGCAACGGCGTGATGGTATGCCCCATCGATTCAGCCCACGGATACCCATCTCCTGTTGTGCCGCAGCCGCTATAACTCAATCCACCTGTCGTCAGGAGTACAGACTCTGCCGTAAGCGTGGTTGTGGCGTTGTCATGAATCTGAACAACCACCTCAAAGCCGGCGTTTTCCACAGGCAGCTTACGAACCGATTGGACAGCCGCTCCTGTGACAAGACTGGCACCCTCGCGTGCAAGTCGACGCACAATCGCATCGCGGACATCGATCGCACGATCGCTTACAGGAAACACTTTGCCCGTATCCTCCACTTTGGTCGGTACACCCTCGTGTTCCATCAATTGGACGATATCTTGCGGTGAAAGACGGCTCAGAACAGATAGCAATACGCGGCCATTTTTGCCGAATGCCTCTGCGATCTTGCGGTTGTCGCAATGATGCGTAATGTTGCAACGGGTCCCGCCCGACATCAAAATCTTGACGCCAGCCTTGTTGTTCTTTTCGAGTACCAGCACCTTCCGCCCGCGCGCAGCAGCAGTTCCCGCTGCGAAAAGCCCCGCTGCACCACCGCCTACAATGATTGCATCCCACCGCGTTTGCATGAATGATTCGCTATTCGTTCTGCACGATTTTCGATTCGAGGTTACACTATTAGCCATGAAGCGGCGGTGTTTCATTTCCTTCGCCAATCAAAAGCTACCACCCAATCGTACTCATGTCGACAGAAGCCACCAAAACAGAAGTTGGAAGTTATTTCATTTCCAACTACCCACCTTATTCGCAGTGGACCGGCGATGCTTTACCAAGTATCCAGCAAGCCTTTGCAAATCCGCCGCGAAAGCAAATTGGCCCGACGGGTGATTTGATCGACACACCGCTCGGACTTTACTTGCATATTCCGTTTTGCCGCAAACGTTGCAAATTCTGTTATTTCAAAGTGTTCACGCAAATGAACGCCGAAGAAATCGAACGGTACGTTTCGGCTCTCACCAAAGAAATCGAACTCGTATCTCAACAACCCGTCATGGGCGGGCGCCCGTTTCGCTTTGTCTATTTTGGTGGCGGCACACCGAGTTTCTTGTCCGTAAAGCAATTGCAATCCTTGTTCGATCGATTGCACAAAAGCATTTCATGGGATCAAGCCGAAGAGGTCACGTTCGAATGCGAACCGGGCACCCTGAGCGAGTCCAAGGTGCACGCTCTACGTGAACTGGGAGTGACACGACTTAGCCTCGGCGTGGAAAGCTTCTCGGATGCAATTCTGGAGGAAAACGGGCGCGCGCACCTTTCGAAAGAGATCCATCGCGCATGGGAATGGATCGTCGCTGCCGGCTTTCCCAACGTGAATATCGATCTGATCTCGGGAATGGTTGGCGAGACGTGGGAAAACTGGCGTGAAAACGTTCGCAAAACGCTAGAACTGTCACCCGAAAGCGTCACCATCTACCAGATGGAATTGCCCTTCAACACGGTGTACTCAAAAGATCTCCTCCAAACTCAACAAGCCGCTCCGGTTGCTGATTGGCAAACCAAACGCGATTGGGTTCAATTCGCTTTCGAAGAATTCCAAAAGCACGGTTATCAAGTGAGCAGCGCTTACACGGTCATCAAAGACCCGAACAAAGTCAGCTTTTCCTATCGAGACAACCTCTGGAAAGGTTCCGATTTGCTGGCAACAGGGATCGCAAGCTTCGGTCACGTATCAGGTGTGCATTACCAAAACGTCCCCGAATGGAACCAATACCTTGGTGCACTTCTCGACGAAAACCGCTTGCCGATCGGTCGCGCCTTTGTCCCCACACGCGAACAATCCCTCATTCGCGAGATGATTCTCCAACTCAAACGCGGCTACCTGGACGTCGAGTATTTCAAAGTCAAATACGAAACCGATATTGCCGATCATTGGAAATCGGAATGGGAAGCCTACGAACAAGAAGGCTATGTCTCCTTGAAACGGGACGCTGCAGGCGCGTGCCATCGCATTGAAATGTCCATGCAAGGACTCCTCCGAGTCGATGGACTCTTGACTGCGTTTTTTGAACCGCAATTCCGCGGAGTTCGCTACACATGAGCGACTCGCTCTCGTTCATGATGGGTGACTTCGAAGCCATCATCCCTTGCGATCGGCACTATGCAAAAAACCACATGTGGGCCGAAATCAAGGACGACGGACTGGTTCGATTCGGCTTCTCAGCGTACGCCGTTAGGCTTCTACAAGACGTTTATTTCCTGGAGTTTTCCGTCGAGCCTTTGGCGGATTTGCAAAATCGACAAGAGTTTGGGAATATTGAGAGCAAGAAAGCGGAAAGTGGACTCTACGCTCCGATGTCGGGAAAATTGATTCGAATCAACGAACAACTCCTAGAAGACCCCTCAGGCATTAACGTCGATAAGTACGGCCAAGGATGGTTAATGGAAATGCAAGGGGACGCATCCGAAATGCTTACCGCTCAACAATACATCGAACATTTGACACTGGCATGGGACGTTGCACAGCGCACCATCAAGGGACAAGCTAACACCACGGACAGCAGCGAAGAGTGAGATCATGGTAATTGCATCAAACGACAAAGACTCCCTGAACGGCTTGCTCGTAATCGTATCGCAAGGCCAAAGCCGCAATCCGGAAAAACGCGAACTGGAAGATGCGATCGCGAGTCTCGCCTCGAGCCTTCCCAACACCGTAGGCATGGTCATCCCCAACCTCTACGACCTTGGCAATGACAGCCAAAGTGTCGCCAAGATGCAGCAATGGAAAGGACCTATCGTCATCCTCAGCTGGTTATTCGATCGAGCCGCTTTCTGGGTGCTCGATCGCAACCAAGTCCAAGGAAAATGGGCAGAATCTCTGTTGCTCAATCCCGATCTCGTCAACGAAGACGAAGATGAAAAAGAAGACAGCGAAGATGAAAAGGCAGCAGATCGCGTCGCCAATATCGCAGTCCGTCCCAATCGCAACATCTATTCGATTGACATGCGAGCCAGCAACTCTATTGCCGCATTCGAAGAAGAATTTCGACGCATCTTGCAGGCAGAACAACTTGATGCACCCAAGAGAGATCTGCTTTCATTGGATCGCTTTTTAAATCCGACCAATACCACATCGTTGTCGATGGACGGATCGGGCCGTCTGGACATTCTAACGAATCCTCCTGCCGCTCACGAATCGCCACTCGGTATCATGCCGCTTCGCGTCGATGAGCATCCTGCTCGACGTTGGTACCCCGTGATCGACTACAGCAGATGCACCAACTGCATGGAGTGTATCGATTTCTGCCTCTTCGGCGTTTACGGAGTAGATCGAGGCGAAACGATCCTCGTAGAACAACCGGACAATTGCCGAAAGGGATGCCCTGCATGCTCGCGCGTTTGCCCGGAAAACGCCATCATGTTCCCGCAACACAAAACTCCTGCCATCGCAGGCGCACCCGTCGACGCAGGTGGATTCAAGATCGACTTGTCGAAGTTGTTCGGTGCCCCCGAACGAGATGAAGACCCAGTTGCTGCTGCTGCTCGAGAACGCAACGAACAACTGATTCTAGCTGGCCGAGCTGCTGTCGCTCCACCTGTGGTTACGAGTCGAAACAAGTCGGAAAGTCAGTCGACCGATTCGGCTTCGGAAACCAACGAGCTCCGCTCGAAAGACGAACTCGATTCGCTCATCGACCAGCTCGACGCGCTCGATCTCTAGCGACAATACTGTCGACGCCGAATAAAGGACGTCGACTTGGAACGATACACTGGCCAGCAATCATCTGGCCAGCAATCATCTGGCCAGCAACATCACGCAGCCAAATCAATTAGCCAGCAGGCTTGGAGGGAGCATCCGATTTCTTAGGTGCTTCTTCGGCAGGTTTGGAATCGGCCTTTTCGGCCTTGGCTTCGTCGTTTGACTCTTCTTGCTCGTCCTCAGCGTCTCGTTTGATCACCTTGGGCAACTCCTTGCCCTTGGCGATAAAGACCATCGAGATGCTGTTGACGCAGTGACGCGTGTTCTTTTCCGTGTAGCCTTCGCCGTGGAATACGTGCCCCAAGTGCCCTTCGCAATTGTTGCACATGATCTCGATCCGCATGCCGTCAGCATCGATCTCGCGTTTTACAGCGTCTTTGATTTCGTCGTCAAAACTAGGCCAACCGCAATGGCTGTCGAACTTGCTGGTCGAGTTATAGAGGGGGGCATTGCATTGCTTGCAAATATAGGTCCCCTCAGCCTTGAGGTCGGTGTATTTTCCGATCCCGGCTCGTTCGGTTCCCTTGCCCAAAATCACTCGCTTTTCTTCGAGAGAGAGCTTATTGAAAATAGGGTCGTTTACCATTTTTTTAGACTTGCTGCTGGGTTTCTTTGACTTGGTCGTTTTCGCAGGCTCAGATTTGAGGTCCTTGGAATCCTTTGGGGCTTTCGTGTCAGCCGGAGGAGTTTTCGGTGGTTCCACCGCCACGGTGTACGTGTAACGGCCGACCATCAAAAGGATAGCCGCCAGTAAAGCCATAATTGGATATTTCATTTCTGCCTCGAGGTAAGGGTTGAAGTTTGGCAAAAATTGCGTCCAGGGACGCGTATGAATACCTGGACGCCATATCGGCAACCAGTCTTACTAGTATAGCACCCGGAAACCCCTGAAATAAGACGGATTGATCTGTTTGACTTGACCGCATTTGCGATTGCGGATAACTTTTCCGGGGTTGCCCGACGAGAGATTTGATTGCCAGCTCGTCGGATTTGTTGCGGATGTGGCGGAATTGGCAGACGCGCTAGACTCAGGATCTAGTGGCTAAATACATACGGCCGTGGAGGTTCGATTCCTCTCATCCGCACTCCTTTTGCACGAGTTATTGAACGAAAGTTTTGTCGCTGACGTAGCATGCCAAAAGATTTCTTAGCCGGAGTGCTTCCCGAATACGACGTCGTAGTGATCGGGAGTGGATTGGCGGGCATGACTTCCGCCAACATCTTAGGACGAGCCGGACACCGCGTATTGCTGCTCGAGCAACATTACAAACTCGGCGGCCTGGCCACTTGGTTTAAACGTCCTGGCAGCCATACGTTCGATATCTCCCTGCACGGCTTTCCCTACGGAATGCTCAAGAGTTGCCGTCGGTACTGGAACGAGGAAATCGCGTCCAATATCGTCCAGCTAAAGAATATCCGATTCGACAATCCGATGTTCTCCTTGACGACCACCTTCAATCGCGAGGACTTCACCAAACTCCTCACGACACAATTCGGTATCGAAGCAGAGGCCGTCTCCAAGTTCTTTGATACCGCTCGCGGGATGAATTTCTACGACGACCAGTCGATGACCACGCGCGAGCTGTTCGAGAAATTCTTCCCCGGTCGCGAAGATGTCGTCCGTCTGTTGATGGAACCGATCACCTATGCCAACGGTTCTACGCTGGAAGACCCAGCAATTACCTACGGCATCGTATTTTCGAACTTCATGGCCAAAGGGGTTTTCATCTACGAAGGCGGTACCGACGACTTTGTCAGCAAGATGCAGGCTGAACTAACCAAGAACGGTGTAGACACCCGCATTCGCTGCGATGTCTCGAAAATCGTCGTCGGCCCCAAGGGCGTGCAAGGGGTCGTCGTCAACGGTAGAGAAATCAAATGCAAAGCCGTGGTGAGCAATTCCAATTTGCGATCCACCATCCTGGATATGGTGGGCGCGGAACACTTTGACCCACAATTCCTAAAAGACGCACAATCGGTGCGATTGAACAACAGCAGCACTCAAGTTTACATGGCTCTCAAACCAGGCGTGACCATCCCGGAATCAACGGGTGACCTCCTGTTTTGTTCGACGGCACCCAACTTTCGCACCAATCTGCTTCTAGACCGCAACATCACGTCGCGCACGTTTAGTTTCTACTACCCACGTACGAGACCAACCGGAAAAGAACGATTTGCGATCGTTAGCAGCACCAACGCCAACTGGAGCGATTGGGCCAATCTGAACGAACAGGAATACGAAGCAAGCAAGCAGGACCTCGTCGAAACGACACTGTCGGCCCTCGAAAAATACGTTCCCAATTGCCGAGACCTAATCGAACACGCAGAGGCGGCAACCCCCAAAACATTCCATCACTACACCAAACACCAGCAGGGTGCCAGCTTTGGAACGAAGTTTGAGGGGCTAGCTGTCTCTCGAGGCTTGCCACAACAAATCAAAGGCTTGTACCACGCAGGCTCGGTGGGCATCATCATGTCGGGTTGGCTCGGGGCTATCAACTACGGAGTCATCGTTTCCAACGAAGTCGACCAGCTCCTCACCAAGAATACCCCGCCAGCAACCCCGGAAATCTCCACGCAAAACGCCATGAGCTAGCCCGCGCAAGGATAGATCGCGGGTGCGATTTCCTTTTTCTTTCGCGCAATCCTATCCAATCCTACTATACTGTTATCGTTCCTTTTTCGCTGTTCTTTTCCAATCTGTCTGAGCATGACCACACGTCGCCGAGCAAGAGAAGTCGCCCTACAAGTCCTGTACGAAGAAGACGTAAACCCGCTTCGAGAACTCACCGTGGCGGACCAATTTGTTGCTAAACGCATGCTCAACAACAAACCCCTCATCGCTTTTGCTCAACAGATCCTTTCTGGCGTTCGCGAGCATCGCGACGAGCTTGACGAGATCTTGACCAAGCACGCAGCCAACTGGTCGATCAAGCGAATGACAACCATCGACCGCAATATCCTGCGCATGTCTTCCTACGAAATGCTCTACGGCGAAGTGCCAGGCCGTGTTTCGATCAACGAAGCGATCGAGCTTGCCAAACGTTACGGCAATCGCAATTCAGGGCAGTTCGTTAACGGAATCTTAGACCGCGTTCTGCGCGAACACGAAGCGAACGAAAAAGACAAAGAGAAGGCAGCTGTTACCGGCTAACCGTCCACCATGGTCGCCTTTCGCTCCCGCGAAAGTGCTCAACACAACCACGCACTTTCGCGGGAGCGCAAGGCGACCATGATTTCGATGCCGTGACGTTATCTAAAAGCAACCAACCAGTCGCTCGCCGGGATAGCGCAACTACCTAGGTTTGCGCCAAGGACGGTTGTAGCCAATCTTTTCAAGCGCGACATAGACTTCTTCGAGCGTCTTTTCACCGAAGTTCGCGATGCTCAAAAGAGTGTCTGGGGTGCTGTGCAACAGATCGCGAACCGTGAAGATACCCTTTTCCTCAAGGCAGTTCGTTGTCCGCACTTGCAAGCCAATTTCGGCAGTGCTCAAGTCCAATCGGTCTTTCATCAGACGTGCATGCTCGTCTGCTTGGCTAATGGGAATACGAGTCATTCGATTTTGCCCTTATGCAACAAGTCTTACTGTGGATTGCCAGAACAAGACTACTTCCCTGTTCAATCCCCAAGGCGATCCACCATGATCCATTTCATGCGGGAAGTATAACAAACTCGAGGAAAACGAAAGCGAATTGTCCACGGTTTCGGTAAAATATTTTCCGTATTGCTAGCAATAGCTTGTGATACACCTACCGTGCGAAACAACTCATTGCACTTGAGTGCCTCCCCGTATCGCCGCCACGCGAAGGAATCCTCTATGTCCCTTCTTTCGAAGCTGTGTCCTGTATTTTTCTCAATCCCCAATCGGCTTCCACCACTTGGGACGCTGGGTCTGATTTTGTGCTTGCAAATGACCTTTGTCAGAGGTGACGAACCAATAGATAGCGGGCCCATAAATAGCGGGCCCGAAAAGAAAATGCCTGTACCGGACGGGCGTGGTGAATTGATGGCGGGTGCGTTCGCCAGGAACATCAATCCCACGAAATTACCAGTTTGGGTCAATGGCGGTATCGCAGGCCGCGAACTGGATCGCATCAGCGATCCGCTTCACGCCCGCAGTCTCGTATTGAGCGATGGCACAGAGCAGATCGCCATCTGCATCGTGGATAGCTGTATCCTACCGCTGGATCTGGTCGACGATGCCAAGAAGCGAGCACAAGCAAAGACTGGCATCGATGCAAGCCACATCATGATCGCAGCGACGCATACGCATTCCGCTGTCTCCGTGTCCGGTGCACACGGTACACCCGTTCAAGAAGACTATGCCGCTGAATTGCCCGAGTGGATAGCAGACTCGATCGACCAAGCATTCCAGCGCCAGGTAAAAGCCAAATGGGGAACAACCAGCGTCGTCTGCGACAAATTCATCTATTGCCGCGATTGGTTGATGAAACCAGGAACCGCAAACTCCTCTCCGTTCTCAGGACGCACCGGTGACGCTGTCTCCATGAACCCTGGACACGACAATCCCAATAAGCTTGCCCCGGTTGGACCGGTGGACATGTTGGTCCCCGTACTATCCATTCAAGACTTGGACGGGAATCCCATATCCGTCTTGGCCACATTCTGCACGCACTACGCAGGTGCCCCCAACATCTCTGCTGATTACTTTGCCGTCGTTTGCAATCGGCTAGGCAAGGAATTGCGTCCCAATTCCCCCGACGCGTTTGTAGGACTGATGTCGAACTCAACCAGCGGCAATGCCAACTGTATCGATTTCAGCAAACCCGCCCAAGCGTTCACCCATTTTGATGTGGGCAACTATGTTGCAGATCAGATCCTGTCGGTACTTCCAAAAGTGGAATACTCCTCCCGCATCACCATTGATGCCGAGCTAAAGAAAATCGAACTGGCCGTTCGCATGCCGAGCGGTCCGGA
Organism: uncultured Pirellula sp.; assembly: GCA_903920425.1. Taxonomy (GTDB): domain Bacteria; phylum Planctomycetota; class Planctomycetia; order Pirellulales; family Pirellulaceae; genus JBKCUI01. The sequence continues at coordinate 18,417 of CAIXME010000527.1, forward strand.
GATCGCCAACGCACAGCGCTATATCGAAACCCATTTCCCCGATCGCTTGCCCACGTCCATGGACGAGAACTACGCACGGGAAACAGTGCTGCTGAGCCAAATGCCCCCGACACGCATTTTGAATCTGCAAGGGTTTCGACTCAACGATTTCGTCATCACAGCCAATCCATGCGAATCGTACAACGAGACAGGCCTCAAAATTAGACAGGCAAGTCCCTTTCCATTGACGATGAATGTCGGATTAGCCAATGGCCACGCTGGCTACTTGCCCCCGCCGGAAATGTTTCAACTCGGAGGCTACACCACATGGCGATGCCGATCTAGCTGCCTCGAGGAGCAAGCGGAACCAAAGGTAGTGCAGACGCTAACAGAGATTCTGCAGTCGTTACACGTCCGCCGCGCGTCCGATCGCATCATCAGCTCGCAGTCGATTCCTTCATCCCCCATCGCCCCATCAGAAAGTCTCCAATGGATGGAAACAGAACCTGGGTTCGAGGTGGAACTCGTTGCCTCGGAGCCACAAATTGTCGACCCAGTCTCCATGCAGATCGATGAAAAAGGACGAATCTGGGTCGTCGAAATGCGAGACTATCCAACGCCCGATAATGAGCCCAAAAGCCGCATTGTCCTCCTGCAAGACAAGGAAAACGATGGCTTCTTCGAAAGCTCCACGGTCTTTGCCAGCGGTTTACTCTTCGCCACCGGTGTGCAACCATGGCAGGACGGTGCTCTCGTAACGGTACAGGGTAAATTGCTTTTCCTACGGGACACCGATGGCGACTTGCAGGCCGACACAACCGAAGTTTGGCTCGACGGCTTTGCGGAGGACAACCCACAACTGAGGGCCAACCATCCCATCATCGCTGGCGATGGATGGCTCTACATCGCAAGCGGTCTCCGCGGTGGCAAAATCAAGAATACGATCCCTTTCGCAAAAGTCCAAAATCAAATCGTCGACCTGACCGGATGTGATCTCAGGGTCAACATGGTTACCGGAGAAATCGAAGCCATCGCAGGTCCGTCACAATTCGGACTATCCTTTGATCGATTAGGTCATCGCTATGGCTGCTCCAATCGGCAACCATGTTTTGAGATTCGCAGCGAACTCAAGGAGATCAACGCCAGCCCTCTCGCTGGAATGGTGCCTGCCTGGCAAGAAGTTTCTCCCGGTGAATCTGCATCTCGTGTGCATCCACTTGTTAATTCCTGGACCACGTCCAATCTCCACGCTGGGCAATTCACTGCCGCTTGCGGTGCGATCGTAACCCACAGCCGACATTTTTCAAGTTCGGCTTTTGCAACCGCTTTGACATGCGAGCCTACCGGTGGATTGGTTCAACGCAAAACGATCGAACGCAACAATGGCCGATCGCGAATCGTCGATGAACCCTCAGATCGAGAGTGGCTTGCAAGCCGTGACCCATGGTTTCGCCCGGTGGATCTATACGAAGGTCCCAGCGGCGATATCTATGTCGTGGATATGTATCGCGCTGTGATCGAACATCCAGATTGGGTCCCAGCAGAACTCAAGAACCGACCCGACCAAAGGCTCGGTGATGCGCATGGTCGCATCTATCGCATCAAGAACTCGCAGGTCGTCGACAAGCAGAACAAACGGCCGACGTCACGGGAGTTAGCTCCAGGCCCGCCACCGCAACGATTGGCTTTCGCACAATGGATCAATCATTCGGACTACTGGAACCGGAGCATCGCGACACGTCGATTTCTGGAACGCGTGCATCGCGGCGAGTTAGCCGATGTGATCGCCCTTTTGAAAAGCGAACTCCTTACCGGCATGGTTTTAAAGAACGGAACAAACCATCCCTTGAGCGGATACGGCTTTAACACCTGCATGCTTCTGACCACCTGTGGGGGAGTCGATTCCGATGTGGTGGATATGCTCTTTAGCTCCAAACAACCAATGCTGAGAACATTGGCCTGGAACACCCTCCGCGAGTCAAACGCGAAATGGGATGAGCGATGGCTCGAATTAGCCATCCAAACGTTCCAGTCGTTTCAGGATGGGGAAAAAATCGACGAACAGCGTGCAGCCGCTTGGTACCTCGCCTTCTCCAAGCAGAAATGGAATGCGCTCGACAAGGACACACAACGCGAGTTGGCTTCGTCAACGGCCTGGACATTGATCTCGCATGGAAACGATCCGCACCTTTGGCTGGCTGTTACTGCTGCGATGAAAGAAAACTTGCCGGCTGTCTTGGAACAATACTCTCGGTGGCTCAATCGATACGATGCCGTTGCCAGCAAGTCCGCCGATGTAGCGCTCGATGCCCTTTTTCGAACCGCGATCAAGATCCCCCAGTCGTTCGATGAAAAAGAGTACAAATCGCTCATTGAGACCTGCACACAAACACTGCTTCAAGAGGGGCACCCTTTTAGCCAGAACTTCTCATTGGCATTGTTAGAGGGGATGTCTAGGGCTGGCAAGCTATCGGTATCGCCCGATAGCGAATTGGAACAGCGACTGCACCGTTGGTGCCTTGATGACAGCGATCTACAACGGCAAAGATACGCTGTTGCTCTCTTGTCGGCGGCATCATCGGACTCCTCTAAAGAGATCGCGTTGAAAGCACTCGAGGCCCCCAACGTAGCTACAGCCAAACAAGCGATTGCGACTTGCGAAGTTCATGGAACGAGCGAGTTTGATTCATGGCTCATCGAAAACTTCCCAAGCGCCCTTCCAGCGCTTAGGCAAAGTGTATTTCAAGCGATACGCAGCAACCCAAAACGGCTTGCGTTGATGGTGGATCGATTGGAGAAAGGGACGTGGACCACGAAGCTGTTCGACGCATCGCAGCTTCAAAGCCTGCTATCGGTACGTGACAGCGACGTGGCGTCACGACTCAGCGCGATCATCGCAGCATCGGTCCCCGCAGATCGCCAAAAGGTAATCGACGAGTACTCCGCGAAGCTTTCGTCGATTCGCGTCGACTCCAAGTCCAATGCAGGTAAAGCCGTATTTGAAAAGAACTGCATTTCATGCCATCGCCTCAATGGGGCTGGCTTAGCGGTGGGACCAGACATCTCGGACTCACGCGAACAGTCGTTCGAAAAGCTCCTCATTTCGATCTTGGATCCGAACCGGGCAATCGACGCTAACTATTTTCGATACCTAGCGCGAACCACAGACGGATCGACCACGGATGGAATCCTCAAAGACGCGAATGCCCAATCCATAACACTTCAAAACCAAAACGGTTCTACGACACTCAAGCGATCTGATATTGAGGAATTGAAAAGTTCCGGAACGTCGCTGATGCCGGTAGGAATCGAATCGCAAATACCACCACAGGAGATGGCGGAACTACTCTGGTACATCAAAAACTGGCGATACGTCACCGAAAACATCCCAGCCAACGCAGAACTGCAACACTAGAGATCGAGTTGGCAATTCGCCTAAGGAACAGCCAAAACCGGATCGCGCAAAGTCGCGAAGACGCAAAGGAATACCGCGCAAGGCTGTTCTTTGCGACTTGGCGTCTTTGCGCGAAAATCGACGTCCTGAATTACTCGGCTCTTCACCATGCTTTATCAGCGCAACGAAAGATCCGACGTAAGCAGTTGATAAAGAACAGCCAAAATTGGATCGCGCAAAGTCGCGAAGACGCAAAGGAATACCGCGCAGGGCTGTTCTTTGCGCCTTGGCGTCTTTGCGCGAAAATCGACGTCCTGAATTACGACCGGAACGTCTCGCGTCTCTAGAAACGAAAAAAGCCTTGTCTCTCAATGAGAAACAAGGCTTTTCAGTAGTCGGGGTGAGAGGATTCGAACCTCCGACCCTCTGGTCCCAAACCAGATGCGCTAGCCAGGCTGCGCTACACCCCGATTCGCTAAACTTATGCCACCCGGTTAAGGCGGCTTCTTCATTCGCGAGCGACAACTTTTACCCTACCTGATCGATGTTTGCTAGGCCATTTTAATTCCTTTTTCGCCAATAATCGCTCGAAAACCACGGGTTTTCAATCTTTCACGCTCCTGAGCCGCATTTCTATTCCCAGGATTCACTCCCTCGCATCCCTCAAGACGTTTTCCTCCCCCGTCGGGTTCGCGCCCTCTTTTCACAATGGAAAAATGCTAGCTCAAAATTTCCTTGATCGGACTGGCTGGGTCTACCCCGGTTAGCCTTGCATCCAGCCCCTGGAACTTGGCCGAGAATCGCTCGTGATCGATTCCCATCAAATGGAGCAACGTGGCGTGAAAGTCGCGAACATGCACGGGCTTGTCGACGATGTTGTAGCCAAACGGGCAGGTCTCTCCATGCACAACTCCCCCTTTGATCCCTCCTCCAGCCATCCACATCGAAAAGCAGCGAGGATGATGGTCCCGCCCATAATCGGTCGCACTCAGTTTGCCCTGCGAGTAATTGGTTCTCCCGAATTCACCTCCCCATATCACCAGCGTGTCCTTGAGCATGTCCCGATCTTTCAAGTCCTGCAGTAACGCTCCGGTCGCTTGATCGATCTCGCCACATTGGGTCCGCATCCCACCGGGTACCCCTCCATGGTGATCCCAACCTTGATGGTACAGCTGGATGAATTTGACGTCGCGCTCGGCCATGCGTCTGGCCAGCAAACAGTTCGCAGCAAACGTGCCTGGGGTCTTGGACTGCGCTCCGTATCTGGAAAAGGTCTCCTCCGTCTCCGAGGACAAATCGGTGACTTCCGGCACACTGCTTTGCATCCTAAACGCCATCTCGTATTGCGCGATGCGCGTTGCAAGCTCTGCATCCAATGATTCGTTCATCTCGATCTTGTGCAACGCTTGCAAGCTATCGAGCATCTTGCGACGGCTCGCCCCAGAAACTCCTGGAGGGTTGCTCAAATACAAGACAGGTTCCTTTCCGGAACGAAACTGAACACCTTGATAGCGTGCTGGCAAGAACCCAGCACCCCACAATCGCGAGTACAACGGCTGATCCGTTTTTCCTTTCGTAATCAACACGACAAACGAGGGTAAGTTCTCATTGTCGGAACCCAATCCATAATTCAACCAAGCACCAATGCTCGGGCGCCCCGATACCTGGTTGCCCGTTTGCAACAATGTAATCGCTGGATCATGATTGATCGCCTCGGTATACATGGAACGAATGATCGCCATGTCATCCACATGCTTTGCGGTATGAGGCAACAGTTCGCTAATCCATGCTCCACTCTGCCCATGCTGGTTGAACTTGAATGCCGAACCGGCCAACGGCAAGATCGCTTGATTGCCTGACATACCCGTCAATCGTTGCCCATTGCGAACCGAGTCGGGCAATGGCTCCCCTTGCTTCTCATTGAGCAGTGGTTTGTAGTCGTATGTCTCCAATTGAGATGGCCCGCCAGCCATAAACAAATAGATGACACGTTTGGCTTTGGGTAAATGATGCGTAGGGTTAAGAGCCCCATGCGTTGGTGCTCCCAACTCACTTGCCGACTCCCTACCGAAAGACCTATTTTGTCGCGACCACATGTCCGTGAGCGCGATGCCGCCAAGCCCCAATCCAGCTCGAAAAAGCCAATGGCGACGATCGTTGCCCGCTGTGTTCAATGGATTCATAATGGAGTCGTTGCTGAGTAATTGGTATTCAAAATCGGTTGTCACGAACGTTCTACAGCCATCGTCGTCAACGACGACTAACGCTTCATAAAGAACTCGTCGTAACACAAAATCATGTTGACAACGATGGTGGTCGCAGCCAAATCGATCGCATCGTGATCGGGTTGCCTTGGCTTTTCACCAACAGCAATCAACGCCTTCGCAGCTTCCTCGTCGCTCGCAAAGTAGGATCGTTGCTCGTCGTATGCTTCCTGTACGACGCGAGATTCCTCAGAGGACGGCGAGCGAGTTAACATCATGCGAAACGCTCGCTGCCATCGCTCCTCTAAATTAGCAATGCCGACCAATTGATCAGCGAGCACGCGACTGGCTTCGATGTATTGCGGATCATTTTGCAGTACCAACGCTTGCAGGGGAGTCGTGGTCAAATCCCGTTTTGCAGTACACGTCTCACGGCTCGTCGCATCAAAGGTCAGCATGCTCGGCGGAGGGGCAGTACGTCGCCAAAAGGTATATAGACTTCTCCGATAAAGCCCTGCACCTGACGATTGCGAATAAGACTTTCCAGTACCGGCTTCCTCCCATAGCCCCGCTGGCTGATACGGCTTGACGCTGGGACCTCCGATCGACGGAACTAACAATCCGCTCACCGCCAATGCCGCATCGCGAACTTGCTCCGCAGACAGCCGATGGCGTGGACCACGGGCTAACCATTTGTTATCTGGATCTCGCATAACCACATCTGCATTGGCTGGTTGCGAATTGCGACGATAGGCATCCGACAGAACAATCTGCTTGCATAGTCGCTTGGCGTCCCATCCGTGATCCATAAAATCCCTGGCTATCCAATCCAAAAGCTCGGGATGCGTTGGCGGAGTCCCCTGGCTCCCAAAGTCCTCCAACGACGCAACGATGCCTCTTCCAAAGAACAAATGCCAAAAGCGGTTCACGGTCACCCGCGATGTAAGTGGGTTTTCATCCGCAGTTAACCAACGGGCAAGCTGCAAACGGTCTCTTTGTTCTAGTGGCGTGCTGGCCCATCGCGGACTGCTTCTGGCGATCGCACTGGGCAAATCAGGCTGCACCTCGGCTTGTGGTGCATCATATGCCCCACGCCCTAATACGAAGGTCTTGCGTGGCAGCAGGGCTGATCTCATGGTCATGATCTGAGGCACCTGCGAAACCAATGCATCTTCTTCTTTGCGAATCGATTGCAGCTGGCGATACGCTTCTACACAACTCTCCTGATTACGAAGACGCACAAAATCCCATTTCATGCTTTCCGAAGGCAAACCGTTGCGTTCCCATTTCTCGCGTTGATCTGGCTGCGAATCGACAAAGAGCGAAGCCATTTCAAGAGACGACAACTCTTTCAAAAAAACCTGCAGGTCGTCAACGAGCGAATTCCTAAACCCGATGTCTCGAAACCTCGCGCCGATAGCAAGCCCCGACTTGCCTCCGTTGGAGTCTCCCCAGGCTGCCCGATACTGAAAGTCGCGAGTCAGTTGATCGCGTTGTATGGTCGTTGCTACTTGTTCCCCGTTGATGAACACTCGTATGCCCGAGGCATGGCTGCTACCGTCGTATGTCACACCGATCTGGGACCACTCATTCAACGGAATCGCTGGAACCGATTCCACGCGGATCGCATTACCGGGCCAAAAATGGATCAATGAAAATTGAGGACGACCGTTCGACAGAACCAATTGCATCCCTCGAAATGCCGAATCCTCCGCTGCTACCGACTGATGGACGATAATGGCACGGTCTGAATACTCTACGGGTTGGAGCCAAAGAGAAAACGAAAACGGCTCCGTTCGCGTCAATGAAGGCACCCCGGGGCAGTCGATTGCATCATCTCCGTTGCAACGCGTCGCGTTTCCAACACGACCAGGCTCCGCACCATCGAGCGGAAAGCGATGCTCCGGTACGGGAACAGGCCAAACGTCACTCGCTTTCACGTCTTTCTTATCAGACGTACCTTTCTCGGTACTAGACGCGTTGGGTTCGTTTGCATCCGATCGTACCCTTCGCTCGCCAGCGACAAATGCCTTGTGCGCTAATTCTACCGTCTGCAAATAGCCCTTTTCCGCTTCTCCAATTCTTCGGAGCAAATCGGAATGGCGTTGCTCTTGATCCCCTGAGTAGAGCAACATCGCAGGAGTCGGCGCGGTAGACGTAAAGTGAGAGTACAAGCCATGCTCGTCTATGTTGGCAAAGTAACTTGAGAGTTGGTAAAAATCGGTCTGCAGGATGGGATCGTATTTGTGATCATGACAACGCGAACACTCCAGGGTCAGCCCTAAAAACGCAGTGCCTGCTGTCACCGTTCGATCGGCCACATAGATTTGCCGAAACTCCTCTTCGACGCTCCCACCCTCGTTGGTTTGTCGATGCAATCGATTGAACGTGGTCGCCAACCGCTGGTCCATGGTCGGGTTCGGCAACAGATCCCCAGCAACCTGCCACGTGATGAACTGATCAAAAGGTAAGTTGCTATTGAATGCACGAATGACCCAATCTCGCCATGGCCACACTTGCATCTCGACGTCCGCTTGGTATCCGAATGTGTCTGCATAACGAGCCACATCCAACCACATATTGGCCATACGCTCACCGTATCCATCGGTGACCAACAAACGATCTACCACTCGCTCATAAGCTGTCGCACTTGCATCCTGTTCAAATGCTTCCATATCTTGGATCGTAGGAGGTAATCCGGTCAGATCCAAGGTGACCCGGCGCAACCATCGCATCTTGTCCGCTGGCGGACTAGGCTGCAGGTCCAGCCTTTGAAAATTCTTTGCGAGGAACCGGTCGATGACGCTTGCCTCTCCATCCGGAACCGCAACAGTTTTTGGAACAGGCAAAAACGCCCAATGGGATTGGTATTCCGCTCCGCTATCGATCCAACGCACAAGCATCTCAACTTGCTCGGCCGTTAGTGACTTTCCGGTCTTGGGGGGTGGCATCACCTGATCTGGGTCGGTCGATCGGATACGCTCCATGACCGAACTTGTAGTGGCCGAACCTGGAACGATGGCTCCCGATTCGATGGCCGACGATCGCTCATCCAGCCTCAAGTCAGCCTGCCGACCGTGCTTGTCCGGTCCATGGCATGAAAAGCAATTGTCGGACAAGAGCGATCGAATATCTCGGTTGAATTCGATCTCAGGTTGGTCCGCGGCGATTGCTCGCGAGGCAACGGAACTGGCGAACAAAACAATGACAAGATGTTTCAACGCAAACATCCACCGTAGTTGGCGATGCGTTGTGGTGCTTTTAAATTGCATAAGGGTGGGACGCGGGGGAGCGCGGAGGGGTGGGTGCAAAGGCTGAACTAGTCAAGCTAACCAGCCTCATTATAACACGATGCAAATCGACCTGTATTCTATTTTAGGCAAGGATGTCTCGCATGACATGCGCCGGATCGACTCCGGTCAGCTTGGCCTCCAGCCCTTGCATTTTGGCAGTAAAGCGTTCGTGATCGATTCCCATCAAGTGCAGGAGAGTTGCGTGGAAATCCCGAACGTGCGTGGGCTTTTCCACCACGTTGAAACCGAAATCATCTGAAGCACCATAGGAAATACCTCCTCGAACGCCTCCACCCGCCATCCATATGCTGAACGCCTTTCCGTGGTGATCACGACCGTAGTGTTCGCGATTGGCTCCTCCCTGCGCGTACGGCGTTCGGCCAAATTCACCGCCCCATACGACCAACGTATCCTCGAGCAAACCTCGCATCTTGAGATCTTGCACCAACGCCGAAGACGCTTGATCGACATCGCGAGCCAGAATCGGGATGCGTGTATCGATACCTCCATGATGATCCCACCCGCGATGGTAAAGCTGTATAAATCGAACGCCCCGCTCAGCCATACGTCTAGCTAAGAGACAGTTCCGTGCGAAGCTGCCTGGAACTTTCGCTGTTTCCCCATAAAGCTGCATGGTCTGTTCCGATTCATCGGACAAATCAACCAAGTCAGGCACCGCAGATTGCATGCGAAATGCCATTTCGTATTGCGCAATACGCGTCTCAATCTCCGGATCACCCGATTGTTCAAAACTGGATTCATTGAGCTGCCGGATTCCATCGAGCATCATGCGGCGACGATCGCGAGTAATGCCAGGAGGATCGGAAAGATAGAGTACGGGTTGGCTGCCACCTCGCAGCAGAACCCCCTGGTGCTTGCTGGGCAAAAAGCCTGCCCCCCACAATCTCGCCAAGAGCCCTTGATCAGGACCTCCTTCACTCGGAACCGAGTTCATAACCACGAACGAAGGAAGATTCTCATTCATGCTACCAAGTCCATAATCGATCCAAGATCCAATGCTCGGTCGACCAGGAATTTGATTGCCCGTTTGAAAGAGCGTGATCGCTGGGTCATGATTGATGGCTTCGGTATACATCGATCGGACGATGCAGATGTCGTCGGCAATCTTCTGGGTATGCGGCAACAAATCGCTCAGGAATTGACCGCTCTGCCCACAGCGATGAAACCCGAACTTCGATGGCTGGATGGCCAATCTCGCTTGACCAGATACCATCCCAGTAATCCGCTGACCTTGTCGAACCGAATCCGGTAGATCGGTATCAAAGAGCTCGTTCAGTTTGGGCTTGGGGTCCAGCAATTCGAGATGCGATGGGCCTCCCGCTTGAAACAGAAAGATGACTCGTTTGGCTTTGGGAGCAAAGTGCGGCAGCGTGTCAGACCGCCCGAGGGCTTGGTCCGAATGCATCAACTGCGACGCAGCGATAGCGCCAACACCATACGCGAATTTATTCAGAAATTCACGTCGTGAACCAGGATGGAAATAGTTGCCGCAGCCTTGTAGGTTTTTTGTGATCGTCATGGTCTTAATCTTTGGTGATTGTTTCGTCGAGGTTCAGAATCATGCTGGCCACCGCTACCCATGCAGCGTGATACGGAGTGTCGGCTTGCTCGACCTTGTCCGCAATCATCTCGATCGCCGCCTTGGGATCCTCTCCAAAACTTGCGTGCAGTTTACCGAAGGCATTCTCGAACAACTGGCTTTCTTTTTCGGTGAGCGAGCGGCCGGTTGCCGATCGGAATCCATGGTGAAAGGCTTTAGCTCGCGAGGTTGCATTCCGCTCGGAGTCGATCGCCATGAGTTGCCTCGCCATACCACGCGCCGATTCTTGCAAAGCAGGTTCATTCATCAAGATCAGCGCCTGCAGTGGCGTGTTGGTGCTGATCCTTTTGGCAACACAAAATTCTCGGTCAGGAGCATCAAAGAGAGTCATGACAGGAAATGGAACCGTGCGTTTCCAAAACGTATAAACACTTCGCCGATAGAGATCATCACCTTGACTGGCAACCCACTTAGTCCCAGCATAAGGTGCATCGACGACGATGCCTTTGTAAAGCTCCTCCGGCTGCAAAGGAAAGACGCTTGGCCCTCCTACTCGATGCTTGAGCATACCTCCCAGTTGCAGCAAATGATCGCGGACCGATTCCGCAGGCAACCGAACGCGTGGACCACGAGCGAGCAAGCGATTATCTAAATCCAAATCTCGCAAAGCTGGTGAGATTCGGGAGTCTTGTCGGTACGTTTCCGAGAGGACGATCGTCTTGAGCAATGCCTTGACGTTCCAACCCGATTCCACAAACTCAACGGCAAGCCAATCAAGCAACTCGGGATTCGCAGGATACTCACCCTGAACGCCGAAGTCTTCAGAAGTCTTGACCAGACCGACTCCAAACAACTGTTGCCATAATCGATTGACGGCGACACGGGACGTGAGCGGATGGTTGGGCTGCGTCAGCCACTGAGCTAATCCCAGTCGATTGCGAGGCGCATCCGCGGCCAGAGGCAACGACAAGGCCGCGGGGACATCGGCAACGACTTTATCCCGAGGAGCATCATATCGTCCCCGATACAAAACAAACGTGTCGCGGGGCATTGCGGCATCGCGCATTACCATCGATGTAGGTACAGCTCGCTTTACTCGATTGCGATCCTCCCCCAACACATCTCTCTGTTGCCATGCTTCTTGAAAGGCTTTGTTGTATCCCGTGCTACTTGGCGATCGCAAATGCAGCGACGCAAGCTCCCTAGCTTGCTCTTTGGATAGCTCTTTGAGTGAAGCGAGTTCTGCCAACCTCAGCGATTCGAAATCGTCCATCCAAGATCGAGGCTCAATCTTGGACGCGTACCATTTGGGCGAAGCGATTGGGCTGCTGCTCCATCTCGGTGACTTTCCGTATTCACCTCCCAATCGTGGCCTTGCCGGATGCGTCAATGCGTCCCGGGTATCGTAGCCGTCAGCCTGAATTTCGAGAGGAATCGTTTGCCCGTTTACAAAGACCTCAAATGCATCGGCGCTTTTGGAGCCATCAAAGCTGACACATACATGTGCCCAATCCTCTTTCGGAACGGCCGGAGCCGACACTACCCGCAAGGCATACGCTGGTAGCCGAACACCTTGCTTGATTTCGATTTCGCCCTTGGCGCCGATCTCGATCGCCAAGCCTCGGCCATACCCTTGAGCAGACGGATCGACTTGCAAACTAAGAGACGAAAGGAGCGGCATCGCCTGCCCATTCCACTTGACCCACGCGGTGAAGCTCCATGGCTTGCTGATTGCATTGGCGTCAGACGGGATTTCCAACTCAAGGCTCGAGTTCGCATCTTTAAGTGCATACGCGTTGCCGAATCTGCTTTCCGCGATGACGAGCGAGCCATTTGCGTGCAGCTTGATCGCCGCGGGCGTCGGAGCTTGGCCGGAGCGAGATGCAAGATTTGGGTCTATTTTGAACGTGGCAATCTTCTCGACGGAAGCATCGATCGTTGCGTTCAATTGACTCGAAAGAGATGCAATGCGATCATCGATCTCCGACAAAGACCGTTGTTGAGATTGCGTGGGGGATTTCATTAACGGAAATGCATTGCGATCCCGTCCGTCCTCGCCAACTTCGTCCACTTGATTGAAAAATGCATACAGTTGATAAAAATCTCGTTGGGTCAATGGATCATATTTATGATCGTGACATCGAGAGCATTCGAGCGTAAGCCCCAAGACGCTGGTCCCCAACGTTCGCACGCGGTCCACTACGTATTCGACGCGGTACTCTTCGTCGATGATTCCTCCTTCGGAATTGATCACATGGTTGCGACAATAGCCCGTCGCCACGCGATCGTCATCGGTTGCGTTAGGCAGTAAATCTCCCGCGAGTTGCTTTGTGATGAATTGATCGTAAGGCATATTGCTGTTGAATGCATCGATCACCCAATCACGCCAACGCCACATGATACGTTCGGTGTCGTTATTGAAACCATGAGTGTCTGCATAGCGAGCAGCGTCAAGCCAATCTTGAGCCATGCGTTCACCAAATCGGGGAGTATTGAGTAAACCGTCTACAGCTTGTTCGAACGCCAATTCGCCTCGGACCGAAACGTCTTTTGCAAATTGGTCCAACTCCTCTGGCGTCGGCGCCAGCCCCGTCAGATCAAGCGATGTACGGCGCAGCCATTTCTCTGGAGATGTTCTCGCAGAGGGCTCAAGCCCCTTCGTTGCCATCGCACGTCCCACCAAGACATCCATCGGGTTGGTATGCCATCGTGAATGGTTTGCTATATTCCCTGTGGACGTCGCTCCCACTCGTTCCATGACTGGCTTTACGGGCTGTCGACACGCCCAATGCTGGTCGTACTTGGCTCCTTGTTCCATCCAGCGCCGCAGGATCGACTTTTCCTCCTCGGACAAAGAC
>CAIXME010000528.1 GCA_903920425.1 uncultured Pirellula sp.
TGGCCCGTTAGCGGTGCGGGACGAATGCAAATTGGCACGCTGCAGAACGGCCAGGTCCAATTCGATTGGAGCAAGATGACTATCAGGTCGCTCCAGCAGACATCGCCATTGGGTTCCAACGGGGAAGTAATGCCGCCGGGAATCAATGGACCACAACAGCAGTTTCCAAAACCAGGAGATGCACTGCTTCCGCAAACGGCGGTGAATTTACCCCAAGCGACGGCTATGCATTTGTCTGTTGGAGGAGCAAGCAATGACCAGCAGTTTTTGACTCTGATCAACGAACAGCAAATTGGCTTTGCCAATCAAGCAACGACAGCAGAAGCCGCCTGGTACATCACCCCTGTTTCTCAAAACGTGGTACGTTTGCAGCAGCGGAGCCAGAACCGTTGGCTGGCGATCGGCATGCAATCCAATGTGGCGAACAACGCGTTTGGCAATCGAACAGGTAATCCGCGTCAAGGAGGGTTCGGCAATGGAGCGTTTCCTCGCGGCGGTTCGTTTGGAGGGGGCGGAGGATTTCGCTCGACCGCTGGCTTGTATCCCATTTCTCTATCTCCAATCCACAATGGGGCCGATCAACTTTGGAGGATCCAGAATATCGCGAGCGGCGGCTATTGTTTTGAGAGTGTTCAGTATCCCGGCATGAGTTTGACCTGCATGCCTGGGGTCGGGTTGTCGCTGCAGCCCATGACGTATGATCCGTGGCAAATCTGGAACGCGCAGACCCCTGTTTTTTCCTTGCCCACACCTCAGTTTCGTACCGTAAATCAGCAGGTGATTCCCAATGCGCCGTTGCCACCCGCCGCTGTTCGGATTGTCAATTCTCATGCCGATACCTTGATGATTCTCTTGGCCGATCGACGCAATCCACAGAAACTTCAGAAGTTGCGAATACCTGCGGGGGGTAGCGAACGTGTTCAGCTCGAACGAGATTCGGGAGCTACCATCATGGAGACGGTGGAAACATTGGACCCGTTTGGTAATTGGACTCAGCAAGAATACAGGACACCTATCCCGCCCAACGTGCTCTACGACATCAGCGTATACGAAGAGTTCCTGCAATCCATTGCAATCGACCGAACGGGCAAGAGCCCTAGCCCAATTGAGGACGTAAATTATCAGCCTCGCAGTGTAGGATTTTTCTTGGTTCCTGCTGGCGAAGAGTTGCCAGAGATTTCCGAATTGGATGCCTACCAAATTGCAGAAGAAGCCCAAAACCCTGGAGCGGTTCGTCGCCTGAGTCAGCGTGACTTGGAAAAGAAGAGCTCGACAGCGTCCCCTGATCCGCTCAAGGATTTGCTGAACCAATTCCAAAAGCAGCGCACCGCGTTTTGAACGAGTCCTATCCATTGTTTAACGAATCTGGTCAGCAAGATAGCGGTAGTGCATCCAACCAAGAACCCATTGGTGGGCCTCTTTCTCACGTGCCTGCAATCGCCGACACCAATCTGCATGTCGGAACAGATAGCCTGCCAAGCGAAACGGTTTTGGACAAAACGGAGGTCGCGGATCTAAGTCATTCTATTGGCTTGGGTACAGCTGGTTTATCGACCGGTGTTGCTGTGCTCGCAACATCTCCACGCGGTAGTGCACAAGCGAAAAGAGGGCGTCGCAAACGTCGTTCGACCAACTGGCTTTTCCTGGTGCCAGCTCTCGTTTTTTTCGCTCTCTATTTGTTTTATCTCTTCGGCATGCCAATTTTGGAATCGGCTTTCTATCGTTGGCGATACCCGAAGAAACCACCCATGCTGGAAATGAGATGGTGGGAACGCAATGTATTGCGGACGTGCGAATTTCTATTCGTGTCGTGGTTTTTTTATTTTGGTGCCAGCATAGGTAGCTTTTTGAATGTGGTTGCTTGGCGAATGCCTTTAGGCCGCACCATCGTTTTTGGTGGATCCAAATGCCCCTATTGCAACACACGACTTAGCTTTATCGACAACACGCCGGTGATTGGTTGGCTGCTGTTGCGTGGGAAATGCAGAACATGTCGATTGCCTATTCCGTCTCGATATCTTTGGATTGAAGTCGCGGTGGGCTTGGCATTTGTTTGGCTTGGGCTCTGGCAGCTGATACGAGCAGGAGCCAATCTGCCGAATTGGCCTTTGACTGGTCGAGGTGGTTTGTCCGAGACAGTTTTTGATCCGAACTGGGATTTGATTACCGCAACGATTGCACACTCGGGGATGTTTGCTGTGCTCATCATGCTGGCGACATCGAACACGGGCCGTCTTCGTTTTCCGTGGTACCCTTTGTTGGTTATGTCCGTTGGTTTAGCATCTACGAAGGTGTTCGTTCCGAAACTGGACTTTGTGCGTTGGTCATCTCCGTTCTCCGAGGGCATTCCGTTACCGCTGGGACAATTGGGTAACCCGATCCTTTCGATCGTTTTGGGGATACTGTCGGGACTCGTCATCGGCGGAATAACTTCGTACATTGTAGGACGAAAGGAGTCGCCGAATTTTCGATGGCATTGGTCGTTGCAATGCATTTTGATCGGCGCTGTGCTTGGATGGCAAAGCGTTGTGACTATCGTAATACTTAGTTTGCTCGTCCAAGCAGTCGTGCGCTTGTTTTTAAAAACACTTGCTCCTGCATCCGATGGTGAGCCCAAGCAACATCCGGTCGTACTGAGTTCCTGTTTGATTGGAGCTTGCTTGATTCATCATTCGCTTTGGCGATCCATTGCCCACCTTTTGGGAATCGCGTAGCGATCCCGCCTTTTTCCTTCCACCCACCAGAGGACCCTTCTGCTATGCAATTTGCACTTCATTGGAATACCATTCGCGCGGGAATAACATTTTCCGTCGCTATGGGCTTTGCTGCGACGTTTGTTGAACGATCCATTGCGGATATCAAGCTCCCCAACATCTTTTCAGACCACATGGTTCTCCAGCAAGGTCAGGAGAACAAGATTTGGGGCACTGGCAATGCTCAAGAGAAAATCAAGATTTCGATCGCCGATAAAACGGTTGAAGCCCAAGCGGACGACCAAGGGAAGTGGAACGCGAAACTCCCTGCAATGTCGGCAGGTGGCGGCCCTCTCAAACTCACTGTTGCCGGTTCGAGTGTCGTTGAGCTCAATGACGTACTGGTCGGTGAAGTATGGATTTGCTCCGGTCAATCCAATATGCAGTGGAACGTGGCATCGTCGAATGATCCGGACTTGGAACGACTCACATCCAACTTGCCAAATATTCGGATGATCAACTTCCCACAAAAAGGGACTCAAGAGCCGATTTGGAGTCACGATGATCGCAAATGGATGGTCAGCTCGCCGCAAACCATCGATGGTTTTTCAGCCGTCGGTTACTTTTTCGCTCGTCAAATCCATCAGACTACTGGCGTTCCAATCGGCATGATCAATAACGCTTGGGGTGGGTCGGCCGCTGAAGCGTGGGTGAATCGTGATCTGATGAAGTCGACGCCTAGGTACGAAGCGCTTTTGACGAGATGGGCGGGCATGGAAAGCCGATTTGAAGCTCTCTCTGCCAAACAAGATCGCAATGAAGACGAAAACAAAGAGTTGGGGAACCTTCGCAACCAAATGGGCGGAAATGCCCGACCCGGCAACATCTACAATGGCGTTTTGAAGTCGCATATCGGTTACGGCATCAAGGGTGCAATTTGGTACCAGGGTGAATCGAACGCTGGCCGTGCGTACCAGTATCGCGACTTGTTTCCATTCATGATTCAAAACTGGAGAAGCGAATGGGGGCAAGGCGATTTCCCGTTTTATTGGGCTCAGCTGGCAGACTTCACCGCTGAACGAACCACTCCTGGCGATAGCGACTGGGCAGAGCTTCGCGAGGCACAAACCATGACTATGGATAAGCTGCCGAATTGCGGTCAAGCGGTTATCATCGACATCGGCGAAGGAAAAGATATTCACCCCAAGAACAAAGTGGATGTCGGACGAAGGTTGGCTCGATGGGCATTGGCCAGGGAATACAACCAGCCCATCGATTATCAAAGCCCTCGTTATGAATCGATGGAAAAAGTTGGCGCCAGCATTGTTGTGAAGTTCGCACATGCTGCACGCGGTTGGAGACCTTTTGATGTGAACGAACCCAAAGGCTTTACCATTGCAGGTGAGGACAAAAAGTTCTACGTAGCTACCGGAAAGATCCTGCCAGATGGACGCGTCGAAGTGTCGTCGCCTGAGGTCCCGAATCCTGTTTCTGTTCGTTACGCTTGGGATAACAATCCCGTCTGCAATATGTTCAGCCAAAACGGATTGCCGCTGACACCGTTCCGAACCGATGACTGGGCCGGAGTGACCTCTGGGCGAGAGTAATCGGGGCATCTAGATCGACATCCCGCGAGGATGTGTCGGCAAAACAACTGCAAACGCTATCAGGACAACCATGATAAAAGTGGCACACGATTCGACGAATCCGTTATTCGTCTCCAATTTCTGGATGATCGTGTGCGTTTGCTTTTTAGGTGTGGTCTCAAACGATTGCGGAGCCAGGGCAGCCGACACATCGCGGCCCAATGTCGTATTTATTCTTGCTGATGATTTGGGATGGGGCGAGCTGGGGTGTTTTGGTCAGAAACGGATTCCAACCCCCAATCTCGATCGTCTCGCTACTCAGGGCATGCGATTGACCAGGCACTACAGCGGCGCGCCGGTGTGCGCACCGTCTCGATGCGTTCTCATGACTGGCAAGCATCTGGGCCATGCGGAGATTCGCGGCAACCAGCAGGCCAAAGTCCGGTTCAAGGAATTTCAAGAGGGACAACATCCGCTGAGTCAGGATGCGATCACGATCCCCAAACTTTTCGCTCGAGCAGGGTATGAAACCGCGGCGATGGGTAAGTGGGGCTTGGGACCGGTTGGCAGCACGGGCGACCCCAACAAACAAGGTATTGGTTTGTTCTTTGGATACAATTGCCAGGCTGTTGCACACAGTTACTATCCTGAGTTCTTGTGGCGGAATTCAGAGCGAATACGAATCAACCCGACTCCCGTGAACGGCCATCAAAAGGTTGCCGGTCCTCCTGTATTGAATGAATCCTATCAAGGTCAAAAGTACGCGCCCGACCTGATGATCGAAGAGGCCGTCTCGTTCGTAAAAAAGCCACATGAAGTTCCTTTCTTTTTGTTTTTGGCGATGATCGAGCCTCACGTCGCCATGCATCCGCCAGAGGACCGCATAGCGGCTTTTCCTAAAGACTGGGATGACGAGCAATACATGGGAGACAGTGGCTATCTCCCCAACGCAAGACCTCGCGCTGCGTATGCCGCGATGATTCATGAACTGGATTCCTACGTCGGCCAAGTGCTCGAAGCGTTGGATAAAGCAGGATTGGCCGACAATACGCTGGTCGTCTTCTCCAGCGACAATGGTACGACCCATGCCGGAAAGGCTGGTACGAAATGGCACGTTGGAGGCGTGGACCCCGATTTTTTCCATAGCACTGCTGGACTGCGGGGATTCAAAGGGAGTCTTTACGAAGGTGGGATCCGCGTGCCAACGATTGCACGTTGGCCTGGAAAGATTCCTGCGGCTAGCGAAAGCGATTTTCCAAGCTACTTTGCCGATTGGCTGCCGACGCTGGTTTCCTTGACCGGCATTCCGAACGAAGACTCGCCCAATCCTACTCGCATGGACGGGCTCAGTATTGCCCCCACGCTGTTGGGTGGACAACAACGGGAACGCGATACTCCAATGCTTTGGGTTTTTCCCGAGTATGGTGGTCAAGTTGCGGTTCGGATAGGGGATTTTAAAGTCCTGCGTCAGGGGTTAAAGACGAAGCAGCCAGGTCCGTGGCAAGTTTTCAATATTGTGGTGGATCCCAATGAAACCACGGATTTGGCTTTGGAATCGGGCTCACTCATCGCTAGGGCCGAGAGCATCCTTCGAGAGGAAATATCGCCGAACGAGGTCTTTCCGCTGGATCTGCCGGACCGATAATCGAGTGTTTCACCCGTCGAAAAATGGACTGCCGCACCTGTGCCAAATTGCTGATCCGTCACCGATCGAGTACACTGCCCACCTCTCCTTTACTCTTCCCACCCGAAACTATTCCTAAAAAAACTCTTTGTCGAGACATGCATGGGTCAGTTGCGATTCCGCGTTCCAAATGCACAAAGCTATGACCCACAGATTTGGAGCACTGCGTTCGTATCTGGAATCGAAGGAATCCCCTGGGCTAGTCGAAACCGAATTGAGAACGATTGCCTTGTTGTAGAGCGTACGGTCAATGAGTCCGGGAAGCTGTCGATCGTCTGGCCGACAGAGGAGTACGGCCCGATCATGCTATCGACGGCATCATTGCGTTGCCAAGAGGAGCCCTACTTTCTGCATGTCGAATTGGCGCGGGGGACTATCCATCGCATTCGAGGACGCGGTTTTGATTGGCAAAGGTTAGGTCTAAAAACCCCGGAGGCGTTTACTTCGTTGATGGATCAGGCCGTTGCGGCATTTGTCCAATCGCTGCTGTGCACAAACGACCCCACGCGATGCATTGCATTGGCTCAATCGGCTATTGATCTCGCCGTCAGTGCCTCGAAGCCCTTAGCGAGAGCATTTATCTCCCAATCCCTACAAGCTAGACACCAAGCCGAAAAGCAATTGAGCACGTTGCTGGGTATCAAGCTTGTGCCCAACGCGGATTGGGAAAAGGACGCTAACGCCGTGGTTCCGGCGATCAATACTATTCACGTCTCGATGGAAATGGGACAAATCGAAAACGAGTCCAAGAACGACACGTTGCAAATCATCGATGCCCAGTTGGATTGGGCACGCAAGAATGGGCTTCGTATCTTTGCTGGTCCTTTGATCAATTTGCAAACGCATGCTCTTCCAAAATGGTTATATCTGTTTAGTGATTTCGAATCGTTGTACGAGGCCGCATGCAAGCATGCTGTTCAGGTTGTTGAGCGTTACCGAGGCCAAGTGCACCTTTGGTCGGCTGCAGCAGGACTCAACGCTCCGAATTCGCTCGGCATTACGGATGAACAAGTTCTGCACTTGGCCGTCGGCGTCATTCAGGCCGTACGACGTTGTGACCCAAAAACGCCTGTGGTGCTATCGATCGATGCTCCCTGGGCTGAATACCTTGGACAAAAGTCCGATGGAATCAGTCCATTGCATTTTGCTGATGCCTTGATTCGAGCGGACCTCGGATTGTCCGGGTTGGGGTTGGAATTGAACCTCAATTACTGGCCGGGTGGCTCGCTTCCCCGCGACTTGATTGACATCTCTGATCTTATCGACCATTGGAACATCCTCGGACTGCCTCTGCTGGCTCAAGTCTCAGGGCCATGCAATCTGCTCGCTGATGAGCATGCACTTGCAAAATCGACCATTGTTTCGAATTGGACCTATCCTGATGTTGCCGCTTGGGAACAATGCCAAATGTCCGATAGCGGTTCGCTGGAAATGGCGTCGCCATCAACTAGCGCTACAGCGTCGGATTTGGAAAAGTACCAGCAAGCCCGTCGAGATCGGATGCCGGTCAATGGCCTCGAAGTGATTCAAATGTTGCTCGCTAAGAGCAATGTTCATGGAATCATTTGGAACCAGTTTTCCGACAGGACTGATCACGTGTACCCCAACGCGGGCCTCATATCCCCGACGGGAAAACACCGATCGCTTCTAGACGGATTGGCCAGACTGCGACAACTGCACGTCCACTAGTTGGGATGAACGTGGACAATGGACGCTTTTCGCTCCGCCAACGCACGTGCTTTGTTCGAGGGACAGGGGAGATTTCTGGCTTTGCAAAGCTCGCTCGCGGGTTTACTGGCTTAGGTGCAGATGTTTGTTTCGCGTTTGCTGGCATGCCCCACCGGGATCCGTGGGGTTTTCGAATAAGTGACTCAGTGGGATAAGCCGTGGCCTATTGGTGCACAGGCCTGGGCTCGGGAGCCTCTGTCTATTCACA
>CAIXME010000529.1 GCA_903920425.1 uncultured Pirellula sp.
ACTTTGTTTTTCTTAAAGAGCAAATCGATTCCGCCGGTCAATGTTTGAACGACTTGATCTTTGCGTTTCATCATGGCCCCAAGATCGAGCCGGACATCCCCAACGACGATTCCGTGATTGGTCATGCCGCTTTTGATGTCATGGTAATGATGGCTGGACTCGAGCAATGCCTTGCTCGGGATACATCCCACGCGCAGACAGGTTCCACCAAACTTTGGGTTTTCATCGATGCAAGCGGCGTTCATGCCCAGTTGAGCAGCCCGAATGGCGGCAACATATCCGCCGGGACCACCACCCAAAACCACAACATCGTGCTCAACTGTTTTCATGGACTTTCTCTTTTTGGTATCGTTTTCGAAGATTTGGCGGGTCAAATCGAACTAAGCTCTCAGCCAATCAAAAGCTTAACGGTCTTGTGCCAAATTCCAAGGTCAACGAGGGCCAAGCCGCGACGATAACGGACTACACTAACGATCGCAATGATTTCTAAACGAATAGATAGATTGGTCGAATGGACAAAATGGCCTGCCGCCGTAATGGTCCTTTGTACTTGCCCGTTGACACTTGTGGCGTTTAGCTACCTGCTAGTCAGATTCGCCGAATTCCCTGGCTATGCGACGATGTTTACTGCAGGCGTTGCCCTCTTTGTGTTTCTGGTGCGAACGCCGCTCGCTCGCTCCCCCTTTGCCAGGAAACTAGTAGAACTAGAGAGGGATCTCACGCAATCCGTATTGGCCCTGGCCATGCTTCATCCGGTCGTGGGTTTCGGAGCAAGCCCGGACAAGGGCTCGAGAGTCCGATGGTTGGGGCGTGGAAATTGGCTGATGTTGGCTGCTCCCTACTTTTTTCCGATGGCGACCGTGCTGTTTTGGCTCTCTTCTCTCCTGCTGTTTCCTTCGTTGCGATGCCTCGTTCTCGGTTTTGGTATTGGTTACCACCTCACCGCAGTTGCGATCCAATGCAGGATCGGGACCAGTGAATTGAGACGTCTTGGGAGGAAATTTTGCTGGATGTTTCTTCCTGCAATGAATTTGCTGGTAGCCGGGTGCGTTGCTGCTTATGCTCTGAATGGCTTCACCGGTATCGGCGACTTTATGTATGATTGGTGCAGTGTTCCCAGACACCTTTTCGACGGCGTTTGGGGGCTTTCCTTTCCTGCCAACTCCATGGAATCGTAAGTGTCATGAGTTTTGCACGCACATTTTGGTTTGTTTGCATCGCTTTTTCCGTCGTTGTCTCGACGAACTCGTTGGGACGGGCTGCTGACCCTGCTCCTGAAACCAATCGACCCTTTTCCAAGGACGATCGCGTGGTATTGATCGGCGGTGGGTTCGTGGAACGCATGCAACAAGAAGATTGGCTTGAGGCGATGCTGACCGTCGCGTCCCCAGGTACCACATTTCGAAACGTCGGCTGGAGCGGCGACACGGTTTTCGGCGAAGCACGGGCGGTTTTTGGTTCCAAGGAAGATGGCTACGCTCGCCTTCTTCGCGATATCGAACTAGCTCGGCCAACCGTTTCATTGATCTGTTACGGGGAAAATGATTGCTGGGCCGGAGCCAAGGGGCTCGACGCCTTTCGATCGCACTACCAAAAACTGTTCGATCATCTTAAGTCAAAGAATTCTCGCATTGTCGTCCTGATCCCTCGTTTGCGTGAAGATCACCCTGAGATTCCTGAATCACCCGCCGCTCAATACAACGTTCTATTGAAACAATACAACGAAGCGACTCGGACGCTTTGCAAAGCGTCGAATATCCCAATCGTGGATCTTGAAAATTTCGAGACAGGCAAAACCTTGACCACCGATGGGATCTAC
>CAIXME010000530.1 GCA_903920425.1 uncultured Pirellula sp.
CACTTTGGACACCGAGTGAGCCGCTGGAACCCCAAGATGGAACCGTACATCTATGGGCGAAAGAATCTGATCCACATTATCGACATCCGCGAAACGCTACGCGGTATGTTGCGAGCCAAGAAGTACTTGAATCAAGTTGCTAACGGTGGCTCTCTCGTGTTGTTTGTCGGTACCAAGCGACAAGCATCGGAAGTCATCCAACGCGAAGCAACACGTTGCGGCATGCCGTTCGTTAGTGAGCGATGGTTGGGTGGTGCGTTGACAAACTTCCGTACCGTTCGCGATCGAATGGCTCGCTTGGAAGAGCTTGAGCTGATCATGAACAGCGAGAAGATCAATGAATACTCCAAGAAGATGCAATCATCTTTGAATCGAGAGTATCGCAAGATCTACCGTAACTTGAATGGTTTGCGAACGCTGAACCGATTGCCAGAATGCTTGGTGATCGTCGATCCAAAGAAAGAAAAGAACGCTGTTCGTGAAGCCAAGGGACTTGGAATCACTACCGTGGCTTTGATCGACACAGATTGCGATCCAACACAAATTGACTTGCCAATTCCAGGCAACGACGACGGTATCCGATCGATCGACTTGATCATGAAGCAATTGGCTGATGCGATTTTGGCTGGCAAAGCTGAAAATCCTGAGCTTCAAAAGACGATGGGTAATCAGCCTGATCCAACTAAGGAAATGCTTGAAAAAGCCGAAGGCATGGCTTAACACGCTTTTCATTCAACACGAAAAAACATGTAGCGCTGCTTCTAGCATAGAATCGAGAAGCAGCGCTTTTTTCATGACAAACCAAGCTTTCATCTGAATTAGCAAATAGGGGAATAGAGATGACAACAATTTCCGCAAGTGACGTTGCCGAACTACGTAAGCAAACCGGCGCAGGGTTGATGGATTGCAAAAAGGCATTGCAAGAATCCAATGGCGATTATGAAGGTGCTCTTGATTATCTTCGCAAGAAGGGCCAAAAGGTTGCCGAAAAGCGAGCCGACAAAGACGCGACTGAAGGCTGCGTTGTAACCGCTCTCGATGAAGCCAAAACAACTGGAGTTGTCCTGGCTCTTTGCTGCGAAACCGACTTCGTTGCGAGAAACGAAGGGTTCACAGGACTCGCTCAACGATTGGTCAAGATGGCATTGGAGCACGGCGTAGAAAACGTCGAGCAACTCAATGCCTTGGACATCGATGGCATGACCGTTGCAGAAAAGCTCGTTGAACAAACAGGCAAGACTGGCGAGAAGATCGTTGTATCGGAAGTGCATTGCCTCAAGGGTGATAAGCTGGCGAGCTACATCCATGCGGGTAGCAAGATCGGCGTTATCCTTTCGTTCAAAGATGGTGGAAAAGCGGGCGCGGACGAATTCTTCCGCAATGTCGCTATGCACGTTGCTGCAATGAAGCCATCGATTCTGAACTACACCGAGTTTAACGCTGAACTCGTTGCCAAGGAAACAGTGTCGATGCAGAGCCAGATCACGGCCGAAAACGAAGATCGTGCTCGCCTTGGTAAGCCACTAAAGACGGTTCCTCAATTCGTCAGCCGTCTCCAGCTAACACCAGAAGTGATGGCAGCTGCAGAAAATGCAATCAAAGAGGAACTCAAGGCTGAAGGAAAGCCTGAGAAGATTTGGGACAAGATTGTTCCAGGCAAAGTAGAGCGATTTGTTGCCGACAACACCTTGCTTGACCAAGAAAAGTGCTTGCTCAACCAATTTTTCGTTTTCGATGAAACGAAGACAGTTGACGTTGCAATCAAGAACTTTGCAGATGCCGCTTCGATCGTCGCTTTCCGACGCGTTGCCATCGGCTAGTCCGTATCGGAAGATGAAAATCTTCCGTCAGCAATCTAGTAGCGGAAGATGTGAATCTTCCGGCAGTCAGACTTATAGCGGAAGATGCAAATCTTCCGCTATTTTTTTTGGAAGACGTCGATCTACCGCGGCTTGGAACAGGCAATTGAGTCTATGCCATCTATGGAACTCAATTTCACGAGACTCGCAGCCCGACGATTGCTTAGCTGATTTCAAAGCGGACAGGCTTGGGACCAGAGCCGGTCGACAGAACACGAGACATAGACTCCCACGTGTTGGATTCGAGACTCGCGACCGTCGCGTCGGCGTGTTCAATTCCATACTCGATGGATTGGATCAGCCTCGAACGCATGCAGCCTAGAGAGTCGAATGACTCAGGGTGTATCATCCCCATCGCAGCTTCGCAAACTCGCTGGTTCATTCGAGGGGAGGCTGGTGGCAAATTGCAATGCTTATCGAGCCAAGATCTGCAGCTAGCCAGCAGTAGGGACCATACAACATGTGATTGGGGGCCTAGCATCCGCTCACTGTAGTCGTCCGCGAAGTCCTCCATGCGGCTGACTGAGAAAGCGTATTGGGTAGACGAAGGGCTGTTTGCGAAGTATCCCAAAAGCAAATCGGTCCAATGTTCTAGATAGTGCCGAAGACGATTCAGTTC
>CAIXME010000531.1 GCA_903920425.1 uncultured Pirellula sp.
GACGCAATCCTTTGACGCGATGCGCGACGTGATTCCTGAAGGAATCGACGAAGCACGCGAAGCTCTCTGCAACTGCGTTAACGATTGCAAAGCTCAGAATAAATGGGATTCGATTAGCACCATCCTGGGCGGCTTCTCTCAAGGCGCGATGCTAACAGTTGATACCGCCATCCGAGGAACCATCGAGTCCGTGGTCGGCTTGCTCGTGTTCTCAGGTGCTTTGATTTGCGAATCGACTTGGAGAAGTATCGCCAAATCCAAAGACCTAAACCTTCCCTTAGTCCAAAGCCATGGACGGCTTGATCCGGTTCTTCACTACTCAACCGGCAAATGGCTCCACAGCCTTCTACTGGATATAGGATGCGAAGGGGATTTGATTACCTTTGATGGCCCGCACACAATCCCTAGCGAAGCCACCGAACAAGCATCCAAGCTGCTTGCTCAACTGAGCTAATCTATCTGGCAAGTGGTTCGCGCCTAGCAAACCCTCACTCCGACAACGCTTGGTGAAACGCCTGCATCGTCTGCTCGGCCGCTGTGAGGGCATCCGGTTTTGAGAATACCTCGGCACTCAGATAGCCGTTGTATCCGATTTGCCTCAATGCTTGAACGATCGGCGGCACATGCAAATGCCCGAAACCGACCGCCATTCGGTTGGTATCCGCAAAATGAATATGACCTATTCGATCGCCTCCTTGAATAATCGATGCCGACATGTCGGATTCCTCGATATTCATATGAAACCAATCGGCCAATAGCTTAACGTTGCCAATCCCACGAATCAGTTCCAGCCCCTGCTCAATGGTGTTCGCTTGATCGGTTTCATAACGATTGAGGGGCTCATAGAGAAGCGTCGTACCGTATTGACTCGCGTGCTCGCCAAGCGTTGCCAGCCCGTCGCGAAGGTAATTCCTCGCAGTGCCTTTGTCGACCGCCAAGCTAGACCTACCTTGCATTGAACCGATGATGGCAGGGGCACCAAGCTCCGCGGCGCAATCGATGATGGTGCGAATGAAGTCAATGGCGCGCTGCCGAACCAAACCGTCTTCGTCTGCCAATTGCAAACGATGTTTGACCCATCCCGCTCCTGTTCCGACGGCAGCGACCGACATCCCGTGATCCGCCAGCGGCTTGGCTAGGAACAAGTGACGCACGGTCTCGGCATCCGGCGGAAAAATCTCGATGGCATCAAAACCAATCGCCTGCGCTTGCGTCAGCGCACTGATTGCGTCCCCCCAAAAAACAAACGGCCCACC
The DNA here is from genome assembly GCA_903920425.1 of uncultured Pirellula sp. Classification (GTDB taxonomy): domain Bacteria; phylum Planctomycetota; class Planctomycetia; order Pirellulales; family Pirellulaceae; genus JBKCUI01. Next base: position 1,257 of record CAIXME010000531.1, read on the forward strand.
TCGGGCTTCCTCTACCAGAGAGACAGTAACTGCGGACTTCATTAACACTAACCCTTTGCAGGAAACACCGAGTAACGTCACGAAAAATACGTGCGAAAGGAGATACGACGCGTGGCCTTATGTTACCAAGAACGGCTTCTCCAATTTGGCAACGCTTGGCCTAACCACCGCGATGCGATAGTCAGCATCGGTACCGGCGGCTCCCCATCTGCCTTGCTTATCGATGGCGAGAAAATTGATATGCAGATCCGCGGGTGATTTTCGTTCGTGTTTGGCAATGCGTTCGATGGCGGTTCGGCATGCAGCCGTGGGATCCAAACCGGACCTCATCAATTCCACAATAAGAAAGGATGCGCAATAACGCATCACGTTCTCTCCGATCCCGGTCGCCCCTGCGGCACCGACGTCGCCATCGACATAGAGCCCGCTACCCAAAATAGGACTGTCGCCAACACGGCCTGGCATTTTGTAAGCCAATCCACTGGTGGAACAACCGCCGGCGAGATGGCCAGCAGCGTTCAGACCAACCAATGCGATCGTATCATGATTTGGGGGAGCCGCTGGCGGCGGCGCTGGCTGCTTGGATTTCCATGCAAGCCATTTGTCCTTTTGTTCCGGGGTTAAAAGTTCTTGCTGCTGAAACCCTTGCGATTTTGCGAATTCCGCAGCTCCGTTACCGACCAAGAGAACATGCTTGGTCTTTTCCATAACCCGTCGTGCAACGGAAATCGGATGAGGATAATTTTCCAGGCCAGCCACGGAGCCCGCACCATGGGTCGCACCATCCATAAAGCAAGCATCCAATTGAACGACGCCCTCCGAATTAGGAGCGCCGCCGACTCCAACCGAATCCACCTTGGGGTCCGCTTCTGCAACATGAATCCCCTTTTCGATCGCATCCAAAATCGAGCCGGTTTCCTCGAGGGTTTTCAGAGACTGCTGGCACGCGGGCAAACCAAAATTCCAAGTAGCCACGAACAATGGCTCCCGCCCTTTGTCCTGCGCGATGGACATGCTGGCAACACTGCTCCATGCGGCCAAGGCACTGAGACCTCCTGCAAATTGTCGTCGATCAATGGTCATGGATACGCTTTCCTGATGGGTAGTTGTTGCACTTCTGCGAAATATTGTTCAACTGTTGACAAGAAACTACTCGATTTTCTCGATGCATTCCTCAACTCAGCATACTAACTCATGTCGCAAAACATTTCATCCGCTTCCGATAGTCGATCCTGGATTGCAAAACGAACATTGGCGTTTGATTCCAGCGGAATTCGAAAAGTCTTTGAATTGGCTGCGACTCTCAAGAACCCGATCAACCTTTCGATCGGCCAACCGGATTTTGATGTCCCTAAGCCCATCAAGCAAGCGTGTATTGACGCGATCGAACAAGGCAAAAACGCTTATTCTCCCACGCAAGGTGTTGCGCCGTTTCGCGAACGATTGCAAGCCGATATCGATCGCAAGTTCCAACATGCTGATCGCAAAATATTCGTGAGCTCGGGCACGAGCGGTGGACTTGTATTGGCCATGCTCTCGCTGATCGATCCCGGCGACGAAGTTATCGTGTTTGATCCCTATTTTGTAATGTACGTCCCCTTGATTCAGCTTGTCGGTGGCGTGCCCGTGCTGATCGATACGTATCCGGACTTCCGAATCGACCTCGACAAAGTTCGCGATGCGATGACATCCAAAACCAAAATGGTTCTCTTCAACAGTCCGGGCAACCCAACTGGTGTCACCGCAACACTCGAAGAAACCGAAGGCCTTGCCAAACTCTGCCTTGAAAAGAACATCGCGCTGATATCGGATGAAATCTACAGCGGCTTTCACTTTTCGGGGCC
>CAIXME010000532.1 GCA_903920425.1 uncultured Pirellula sp.
AGGTCGACACGAGTTTTCGGGTGGTTCTTGATCGGTTGCGATGATGTAGTCTCCACCTCGCTTCTCAACCGTCATATGGAAATTTCCAGGCGCAATCCAAGCAGTACCTGGCAGAAGCCTATCCCCCGGTTGTCCTTCGTATACTTGAATTGACGAGTTCGCATTCAAACGATCGGCGAGATGCTTGGTGAACACCGGAGGCATATGCTGAACGATCACGATCGGAACTGGTAAATCGGCAGGTAGGTTTGGCAAAATTTGAACCAGCGCGTTAGGGCCTCCTGTAGAAACCCCGATCGCAATGATGTCGATCCGCGTTGGCAATTTGCGACCTCCGTCGTTAGCTGCCAACTTGTTAGAGGTTTTACTGTTTCTGGATGGGGTCGGTTCTGGTCGTTTGGCATACCATTGGCAAAGTCCTTTCACTTTGGGGATGAGCTCTTGTCGAACAGCTTGCATGGCAGCGACAACACTTCCCACGTTCGCGGGTTTGGTGACATAATCATCTGCGCCGTACGAAAGAGCATCCAGAGTTGCAGTAGCTCCGCGGGCAGTGAGCGTGCTGAACATGATGACGGGTAGCTTTGGATAAGTCTTTCGCAACTCAATCAACGTTGCCAAGCCATCCATTTCCGGCATTTCCATATCCAGCGTCACGACGTCTGGATTCAGTTGAGGGATCTTGGCCAATGCGATCCGACCATTTGCGGCCGTGCCTGCGATTTCGATATCGGGGTCCTCGACCAGAATATCCGACAGGATCCTCCGAATGACCGTGGAATCGTCGACAACTAACACGCGGACTTTGCGCATGGGATCTATACCCCAATTCCTATCCAAGCGAGTTTATCACGGACCATTTCGGCATCGAAAGGCTTCATCAAATACTCATTGACACCAGCAACGAACGCTTGCGCAATCTGCTCCATTTCCGTTTCCGTGGTGACCATGAGCAAGGGCAGATTTGCGTAACGACTATCGCTTCGCACAGCCTTGACGAATTCGATCCCGTTCATGATCGGCATATTCCAGTCGACAAGCACGACGTCGGTATTGGTCAACTTTTGAAGTTGATCGAGCGCATCGCGACCATCGGCAGCCTCCGTAACTTGAAAATCGAGAGAGGACATGATTTCGCTGATTAACCGTCTTGTTGTGCGAGAATCGTCTACGACCAGTGCGTGCATTTTGGAAACTGCCTGTGGAATAAATGGTTTGCGATGCGTTGCTCAATTTGCAAGCGTGAGGCTTTGGACAAACCGGGCGCCCCGAGCGGGTGCTGCGGCCACGTATTGCAGCGAAAGCAGCGTTGACTGATGCTCGGACAACTCTGCAGCGCCGGGCGGCGCTGCAGTGTTCGGTGTGGTTTTGCCTAGTACTTGAACCGAGACACGAGACGTTGCAACTCTGCGGCCATGCGAGCAAGCTCCGCGGCTGCTTGCTGGGTGTTGTTCGCACCTTGTGTCGTACTTTCCGCAGCGATGGCTACGGTAGCTACGTTTTGTGCGATTTCGCCAGTACCCTTGGCTGCTTCGGAAACATTTCGTCCCATCTCGTGCGCTGTTGCAGTTTGTTCCTCTACCGCACTTGCGATGGTATTGGAGATATCGTTTATCTGATTGATCACGTCGCTAATTTGACGAATGGCCAAGATCGCTCCGCGAGTATCGGTTTGGATCGTCTCGATCTTGTGACTGATATCTTCAGTCGCCTTCGCCGTTTCCTTGGCGAGTTCTTTCACTTCGTTTGCAACCACAGCAAATCCTTTGCCCGCTTCGCCTGCCCGTGCAGCTTCGATGGTTGCATTGAGAGCCAGCAAATTGGTTTGCTCGGCGATCGAAGTAATGACTTTGACCACTTTGCCAATCTCGCAACTGCTCTCGCCCAGCTTGGCAATGGTTTCATTCGTATTTGCGGCGATGGATACGGCTTGTTGTGAGACCTTGGCCGCCTCGGTCGCATTCATGGCGATTTCACGAATGGCGGAGTTCAGTTCGTCAACACCGGTGGCAACGGTTTGCACGTTTTGACTAACTTGTTCGGACGCTGCCGACACCACATTTGCCTGGGAAGATGTTTCCTCGGCGTTGGAGCTCATTTGGCTGCTGACCGAAGATAGCTCTTCGGATGCCCCTGAGAGTGCAGACGCGTTGTCTGCCATCGATGAGATCGTTTTACGAAGATCACCAAAGAAGGATCCGAGTCCGCGGCAAATCTGACTGATGGCATCATCGCCAGTCGCCGTAATATCTTGTGTCAAATCACCCTTGGAGGCGAGATCGAGCAGATAGTCGACTTTTTTGCGCATCTCGTTTCGCGTCGCGACTTGTTCGGTCAAATCGGTCGCATACTTTACAACTTTGAATGGCTTGCCAGCCAAGTCCAGGATTGGGTTATACGAAGCTTGGATGAAAATCTCTTTCCCACCTTTTCCAATGCGACGATACTCCGAGGTCTGGAATTCGCCTCGATTGAGCTTGGCCCAGAATTCGCGATACCCAGGGCTCAATCGCTCGGCTTCGTCCACAAACATGCTGTGATGCCGTCCCTTGATCTCTTCCATCGAATACCCGAGGGTCTTCAAGAAGTTGTCGTTCGCTTTGAGGATTGTTCCATCGAGATTGAATTCGATGACGGCTTGTGACTTTCCAACGGCTGCAAGCTGACCTTCGAAGTCGGCATTTCGCAGTTTTTCTTCGGTGACGTCGGTCGCGATCATCACCATCTTCATCACTCGTCCCATTTCATCCTTGACCGGCGCGTACACCGATTGAATCCAAACTTCTTTGCCATCTTTGGTAAAGTGCTTGTAGATGTCGGACTTGCTATGTCCTGCATTCAAGTCGTTCCAGAACTGTGTGTATGCGTTCGAGTTCGCATAGCTAGGATCAACAAGGATTCGATGGTGTTTGCCACTGATCTCCTCCAAGCGATAGCCAACGGCTTGCAGAAGATTGGTGTTGGCCGTTTGGATGATTCCATTGGAGTCGAATTCCATGTACGCAAACGTGCTGTCGATTGCGGTCAGAACCCCTTTGGCGTTTTGTCGTTCGATTTCCGCGGCAGTGATATCGTAACGAACGCCGATGTACTTCTGCGGTTTTCCATTAGGTCCCAATACGGGAGCGATAACCGCATCGACATAGTAGGGAGTGCCGTCTTTTGCTCGATTTTTGATGATGCCGCGAAAGGGCTTTCCGCGACCGATGGTACCCCACATTTCCTTGAACACCTCTTTGGGCATATCAGGGTGACGCGTTGTGTTATGGGGAGCACCGATCAGCTCTTCCCTGCTGTATTTCGATATTTCAACGAACTTTTCATTGATAGAGACGATGTCTCCTTTTAGGTCCGCCTCGGAAACGATGCTGGTCATGTTCATGATGTCGACACGGACCCGCAACTCATTCAACTCGCCGAGAAGCGATTCACGTTCCGCATTGAGCGATTCGATCTGCAACTTAAAGGCTTCGAGTTCTTCCTTGGATACTTTGCTGCTAGCAGACTTGCTGGCAGGTGCTGGTTTCTTGGCGACAGGCGTCTTGGACGTGGTTCGTACTGCTGTGGACATTGTTTTTACCTTGTGAAATATGTTTTCTAGTAGAATCGGAATGGTTTGATTAAAAGGCTTGGGGTTGAACGGAGTCGAGAAAAGTCTGTTTAGTCGTCAAGTAAAGCAACGTTCATGGCTCGCTCCGTATCGAGAATGAGAAGGAGTCGGTCCTTCATCTTGTAAGCACCACGAATCATCCGCCGCGATGCACCTTGAAGAGTTTCAGGGGGTGATTCAAAGTTATCGATGTCGATCTCTTGAACATCTCCGATTTGGTCGACTAACAAACTGATCGCACCATCATCGCTTTGCACCACGACATTCATGGGAAGCTCTGTGTCGGCTCGGCATGGGAGGCCCAAACGTCGGCGCAGATCAATCGCCGTGACGATTTGACCTCGCAGGTTGATCAACCCGACAACGGAATCAGGTGCCAGTGGGATCTCGGTCATTTCTTGATAGCGGATAACCTCCTGAACAGACTGGACATCCACTCCGTACATTTGCTTGTCGAGATAGAACGTGCATACTTGGCGCGCGGTGAGCAAAGCAATTCTCCTTTAGTAGCAGACCTTGGATGTTATCTTGGTTTTGGTAACCAACTGTTTGATCACCGCAGGTAGATCGACGAGATCCGTAACGTGACCGTGGATGATGGCCGAGCCGAGAAGGCCTTTGCGCTGACTGCTGCGTGAAATTTCGCAAGCAGCTTCGACGATATCGATAACACGATGGACAACCAGCCCGTAGTTGCAATCGTTCTCACGATAAACAACAACGTTCAATAGTCCGTCGACCGGAGTCTCGGTGTCTTTGATACCAAAGTGTTTGGCTAAACGAATCAATGGCAGGATGGTTCCCCGATACTGAACCACTTCTTGATTGTCCGTATACTCGATCGATTCCAGAGGTATCTTTTCGAGGCGGGCGACCTGCGAAATGGGTAGAGCCAATCGCCTGTTATTTCCTGTACCGAGAACGAGAAGAGTCTGGTTATCGAGTCCTGCTTCTTTTGCACGCGAAGTGGAATCGGTATGAGCTCGATTGCGATCCTTCGAGAGCACATTGGAAAGGTGCGCTATACCAAGAACGTCGAGAATCAAAGCCACCTTTCCATCACCCATGATCGTAGCACCAGCAAAGACCGGAACGCCTTTAAGTTGCTTGCCCATCGGCTTTACAACGATTTCTTCGGTATCGTTGATGCGATCGACAACCAAACCAAATTGGCGATCGTCGACTCTTAATACAACTATATTGATGCAGTCGCTAGTGCTTGGCCCATTCGCTTTGGACTGGAGCACTTGGCTCAGGTACACCAAAGGTAACAATCGACCTCGCAGTCGATAGACCGGTGCACCCTGTATTCTTTCGATACTTTTCTCCGCGTCCGCCAGCTCTAAACGTACCAACTCCAGCAAGTTGACTTGAGGGATGGCAAATCGATTGCCATTGTTGGTAATAATGAGAGCCGGGATGATCGCGAGCGTCAGAGGTATTTTGATTTTAACGGACGTGCCTTGCCCCTCGCGGGATTGCAGATCCACCGTTCCACCGATCTTTTCGATGTTCGTTTTGACGACATCCATCCCCACGCCACGACCGGAGACATTCGATACTTTTTCCGCAGTGGAAAAGCCTGGCAGGAATATCAACTGCGACGCTTCGCGGTCGCTTAATCGTCCCGCATGCTCAACCGTTATCAGTCCCTTTTCTATGGCTTTGGATTTGATGCGATCCAAGTTCAATCCACCACCATCGTCGGAGATCTCGATATTGACTTGACCACCTTCATGGTACGCCCGAAGGGTCAAGCAGCCCTCGGCAGGCTTTCCTGCAGCGACGCGAACCTCGGGCTTTTCGATTCCGTGGTCCACGTTGTTTCGAACCAGGTGTGTAAGCGGATCCTTGATTGCCTCGATGATCGTTTTGTCGAGTTCCGTCTCTTTCCCTTCCATTTCGATACGGACGCTTTTGCCGCAAATGGAAGCCAGGTCTCGAACCAGTCGCGGGAATTTGCTCCACACATTACCGATAGGCTGCATGCGTGTTTTCATGACACCTTCCTGCAGCTCGGTAGTGATCAAATTGAGGTGCTGTGATGCGCTTTGTAGGTCGCTATTCCCTAGCGAGCAGGCAAACTGCAATATTTGATTTCGGGAAAGCACGAGTTCGCCAACTCGAGTCATCAGTTTATCGAGCAATGCCACATCCACTCGAATCGTACTTTCCGCCGCAGCGGACGACGCGGTAGTGGACTCGGTACTCGACTTGGAATCGCCATCAACCGGGGCGACCTTTGCATTGGGAACGACTGCGTGCTGCTCTTGTTTAGGTTTCGGCACTGCGACTGGCCTGTTGATGGAGGTGGACCTCTTGGGCGCTGCAGGAATAGCAGTGGCTGATGGCGAATTCGCGCGGACAGCCGTAGCGGAATTGCCAGAAGCGCTTAGAGCTCCAAGCCGCTTGATAACGTCATCTGCACAGAAATCTCCTTCGGTCGATTCGGTTTCAATGGATTCCAAATGCTTTCGAATTAGATCGATCGCGGCGAAGAGAGCTGTACCGATTGCTTGGTCGAACGTGCACGTTCCGTTTCTAAGGTCGCTCAGCAAATTTTCTGTAGCATGAGCTAAGGACTCGAGCTTTCCGTATCCTAAGAATCCGGAAGAGCCTTTCAACGTATGAATGGTACGGAACACGGCATTGAGCAGTTCGGAATCCTGTGGCGTCTGCTCGAGGGTCACCAAAGAGTATTCCAGCTGCTCAAGGCTGTCGTAGCTCTCGATCAAGAAATCACGAATTACCTCAGGGTTTACAGCTTTTGCAGGAACGCTGGTATTGGACTCGTTTGGGGTAATAGCAACACAACTATCCGAATCGTCCGTCGTGCTTTGCACCTGCGATACAATTAGATTGTTGGGGTTTTTCAGCAGGGACTCGAGCGCATGAATATGTTCCGAAACATCCTGCTCATTGGAAGTCGTTATGGATTCAAGCAATCCCTTGATACAATCCGAAGCACGGAGCAACGTATTGATCACTTGGCTTGTGGGCCTGACCTCGTGATTGCGAAGTCGATTCAATACTTCTTCTTCGCGGTGCGCAAGGCTTTCCAGTGTCTTGAGATTCAGGAAGCCTGCAACGCCTTTAATGGAGTGGATAGCTCGAAAGACGTTGTTGACCTTGGCTACATCGATACAATCGGTGCTCGACTCAAGTTCGAGTAACTGGGTCTCTACGCTTGCGAGGTGCTCTTGTGATTCAATCACAAAGTCCTTCAATAGTTCGTCGTCTTCAATCATTTTCGTTGCGATCTAAACATCAAGACAGGAAATGAGACTCGTATTTCGAATTGGTAGCTTGTAAGGCTTGGACTGACTGGCGAACTTATATGCCTTGGCAATGCCACAGTAGCAACTGAAATAAAACTGGATTTTTGTTGCTAGCTCAGCTCGGAATGGTTGAACGGATTCGAGTCAGAGTCACTGCCACATTGAACGGATTGGATATCTCCAAAACCGGCCATTACCACCAATGCGTTTGATATGGAAAATGATGCCAAGTGCAACGCCTCGGTACACGCGCAGGTGATGATTTGCTTTGGCATTCACGACGAAACCGTGCAAAATGAGGCAGCCACTGCTAAATCTTGCCGCGCAACCATCGAGCTTCGGCAAGAGTAATGGTGAGGGCCGTTACACAACGAGCGTCGAATATGCCCGACGGCGTCGTTTGCGATAGGTATGTGCGCCAGCATCCCTTGACCACAGTACGACCGATGGCAGGTACATTCCGCGAACGCTAGTTTGTATATCGCGTCGTTGAACAGATCGATAAACGCGTCGCATCGCATCCAATGCGGCAGGCATGCTAATCATCCATGACGGAGAGGCACATATGAAAAGGGACTTGTTGACAGTTCAAGAAGCAGCAAACGCGGTCGGAGTTAGCACATCGACGTTAAAGCGATTGTGCGAAAGCAGCTCCATTGACGTTATTCGAACGCCGGGAGGACACCGCAGAATAGACAAGCTCGATCTGGACCGAATGGTCGGTTTGTTTCGACGTTCGCGACATGGTAGCCGGGGAGACGATGAGGCACTGTCGATAGATCAAGTGATGCAGAGTCTCCTCAGCGGAAAGCCAATGCATGTCGCCAAATTGTTCTCTCAGTTTACACATTCGGGCACCTCGCTATTGCATGCACTCGAGAACAATCTCGTTGCGGCAATGTGGCGGGTGGGGCAGTTATGGCGAGACGGGAAACTGGATGTTTATCAAGAGCATATTTGCACCAACACGGCCTTAACGGCCGTAGACATTCTCCGTCATCAGTTGCCTGATATCCCGGCACACTCACCCGTCGCCGTAGGAGGCTCGTTCGCTCCAAGCTACGAAACACTACCATCCAAGCTAATTGCACTCGGATTTGAATTGATCGGCATCCGAGCATTCGATTTGGGAGGTGCTGTGCCCATCCAATCGATGGCGTTAGCGGCCAAGGATTTACATGCCAATATCGTCTGGATAACGCACACCCACGTTTGCGATGCGGAATCCCTGTTAGCATGCCACCAATCGCTACACGAACAATTGCTGGATACTTGCCGGATCGTTGTTGGCGGTGGCGGCCTTTCGCCTGCGATGAGACGCAGCATCCCCTGGTGCACGTATTACGAAACGATCTCCGAAATGGTTAACTCAGAGTCATCCATGCTTTCGCGTCAACCAAGTGCATGACGCAGTGGTCTTGGTTTATAATGGCGACTTTAGTCCACTCGTCGCCATCCAAGCAATCCCGCCATGCGAAATCAGAAAACACTTGCCCCCCGGTATCATTCCAAAGATCGGTCCATGGGCCACTTCAAAAGTAGCTTGACGGGCGGCAGCATGGTCCCATTCTCAACCCTTGCGTTTGCCGTTTGCTGGTTTCTTTGGCTGGGTTTGGGATACGTTCACGCTGGCAAACAGCCCAACGTTATTTTCATTTTGTCGGATGACCTTGGGTACGGAGACCTGGGTTGTTATGGTGCGACCAAAGTCAAGACACCCCATTTGGATCGATTGGCCAAAGAGGGCTGTCGATTCTTGGACGCACACTCCACCGCATCGGTTTGCACACCGACTCGATTCGCATTGCTGACTGGCAAATACGCATGGCGAGAGCCTAACACCGGGATCGCGAGAGGCGATCAGCACTTGCTAATTCAGCCAGAGACAGAAACGATCGCATCATTGATGAAGCGAGCTCGCTACCAAACTGGTGTTGTAGGCAAATGGCACTTGGGACTCGGGACGCCACCCAAGACAAACTACAATCTCGACATCAAGCCAGGCCCCAACGAATTAGGCTTCGACTATTCGTTCATCATTCCAGCAACCGGGGATCGGGTGCCGTGCGTCTTCGTCGAGAACCACAGCGTCGTAGGATACGATCCCAATGATCCTATCGAAGTTAGCTTCGGAAAGAAGATAGGCAACGAACCAACTGGGGTGGATCCAGATGTCCCACTCAAGATCCAAGGGGGGCCCGGCCATAAAGACACCGTGATCAACGGAATCCCTCGCATCGGATTCATGACTGGAGGCACCAAAGCACGCTGGGTCGATGAGGATATCGCTGACGTTTTGACTAGCAAAGCAGTACGATTCATCGAAGAGAACCGCGACTCACCTTTTTTCTTGTTTTATTCTCCGCACGACATCCATGAGCCGATGGTTCCGCATCCACGGTTTCGCGGGACTAGCGAGTGTGGTTGGCGAGGTGACGTGATTCATCAACTGGACTGGTCGGTGGGACAACTGATGGAAACACTGGATCAATTGCAACTTGCGGACAACACCTTGATCCTATTCACAAGCGACAATGGTGGAGCAATTAAAGACACCTACGATGACGGCACGAACGCATTGCATGACCGGCAACCTCCCAATGGCAAACTACGCGCAGCCAAAGGGACTCTTTACGAAGGTGGTCATCGAGTTCCTTTTTTGGCTCGTTGGCCAGGCAAGATAGCAGCCAACACGACGTCCAATCAATTGATTGCCCACGTCGATATGCTAGCCACCTTTGCAGCCTTGACTCAACAACCGCTAGACAAGGGTGTTGGTGCAGACAGTGTCGATATTCTTCCTGCGCTCCTCGGAACGGCGCAGCGGCCTGTTCGCTCTCATTTAGTTCTGCAAGGAAACCAATCGAGACCGCTTGCACTGCGTCAGGACGATTGGATACTGATCGAGCGCTTTCAACCCAAGAACCCGGCCGCCAAGAATCCTACACATGAGCTATATCATTTGCCCACAGACCCATCTCAACAGCAAGATATGGCATCGAAAGAGCCAGCGAGAGCTGCTGAGATGGCAAAAATGCTAGAAGGCATTCGAGCCCAAGGCCAGACGATCGAAACAAAGTGAGGAAGGCTTAAGGCTTAAGGTGTAAGGTGTAAGGTGCCCAATGGGCGGTCTTGGCCTCTGCAACCTCGGGCTTGAGAGCAGAAGGTAGCACGGGGTTTACACCTCATCTTTACCCACGTCTTTGAACATCACATTCCAATACCATTGGGTTTTTCGTACTCGTACTCCGCCCGAAGGGCAGTACTCGTACCATTTCATTGAGTACGAGTACGAAGTCTGCCAGGATATGTGGGTAATGATGAGGGTTTACACCATGGCCGACATTCTTATAGTTCTAGTCTTAAGTCTTAAGTCTTTAGCCTTAAGCCTAACTACTCATGTCCTTCGTTCAGCCGCTTTGACGGTCAATTGATTATGGACGCGTTTTACTCCGCTCATGCTTTGTGCCACTTGGGCAGCGGATAATTTCTGGTGTGGCTGAGTGACTGTACCCGAGAGGGTTACCTCACCCCGTGCAACTGTTACTGTAACATTGCACGGCGACCGAATTCCACGCATAGAGAGTTTTGCGTTTACTTGCTGAACCAACTTGCCATCAGCATTGCTTTGAGCAGACATGAAATCACCTCATTGGTCACGAGAATTCATAGCGAGACTCGTTGACGATAGCGGACGCCGTTAGCATCCGAGGTTTAATCGGGAGATTTCGATGTAATAGAAAAATTAGTTTTTCAAGGGCAGATTCAATACCCGTGGAAGACGGCTACCCAATCGGTAGCCGCATTTGCAATCGATTCAGAGATCTTGTTAGGGAAAGAGCCCTAACCGATCAAGCGATAGAAATCAGCAATGGAGTTCCGATTCCGAAAGGTAGGCTTTGCGTGTTAAGCAAGCCCCATTCGTTCTTTCGGATCCTTTAAAGCGTGTTGCAGTCTGGCTAACGCTTCGGTCTCAATCTGGCGAACGCGTTCCCGTGTCAGCCCAAGTTCAGCACCGATCTCTTTCAAGGTGTGCGGTGGAGTATCGTCCAATCCGAAACGCATCTTGAGGACCGTCGCTTCTCTCGCGTCGAGAGTGCCGAGCAATTCGATCGCTGTCTTCAATACATCATGATCCAAGAGTTCTTCGTCTGGACTTTTCAGACGTTCATCCATGACCATTTCACCGAGTGACCAACCGGAATCGGATTGATCGCTCTGTGGAGTCGCATTGTAGACTTGGATCGCCTTTTTGATGATTGGCAGCTTCTTTTTGGGAAGTCCCAGAATACGGGCGATCTCTTCTTGAGTTGGCATGCGTCCCAATTCATCGCTGAGACGAGCAGTTGCCCTGCGCCACTTGCTGAGCAGTTCGACCATGTAAGCCGGGATACGGATGGTCTTGGCAGAATTGATCAACGCACGCTTGATCGATTGCTTGATCCAATAGCTTGCGTAGGTGCTGAACCTAGTACCCATGTCTGGGTCAAACCCTTCGACAGCACGCAAGAGCCCCAGGTTACCTTCTTCGATCAGGTCTTGGAGCGCTAGTCCTTTTCCGACGTAGCTGCGAGCGATGTTGACGACCAACCTGAGGTTCGCACGAACCATGCGATCTCGGGCCTGTGCATCACCGAGAGCGATTTGACGAGCGAGCGTTTGTTCGTCTTCGGCGGTCAAGAGTCGAGTCTCGTTGATCTCGCGCAAATAGGTTTCCAGCGGAGATTGAGGTTGCGCTCCATCCTTGGGACTTTTTCGACGCGAGATCAGCTTGAGATCGTCGTCTTGTGGATCCTCCACATCGTCTAAGTATGGGCTTGATTGAGCCATGAAGTCTCTTTGCACCGAAGGGGAGTAGATTTTTGACGATTTGCCAACAGAGCATACGTCGGGAAGAACACGTGTCCTTTGGCTATCGTCGACAAAATGCATGCAAATCAAAGAAAAACGCCAACGTATGGCCCGTAGCGGTTGTACTACGATGCGCAAACCCTTTGGCAGAATGGGTTTTCGAAGTACAATCCGACTGCCCGCCAAGTTCGTAACAAGCGAAAAGTTACGTATAAACCGAACGACCCTACCAGGTAGACTTGGAACCCCGTCCATCGAAGTTGGAAAATCGCTAGAATTCTGGCGATGTCCATCCATGGTTTCTAACCCTACGTACCACAATGCTTTTATCTGAAATCGAACATAACCCGGAATCACTTTCCGCTACCGTTTGGCAACAACTCGCAAATCAAGTTTTGGCAGGCCAAAGCGTTACGAGGCAGCAAGCGCTGTCGATCTTGGGTTCGCCCGACGATCAGCTGCTGGACCTGATCTCCAGCGCTTTTCGACTGCGGCACAAAAACTTTGGCAAAACGGTCCAGCTCTATTTCTTGATGAACGCCAAAAGCGGTCTCTGCCCAGAAGATTGCAACTACTGCAGTCAATCCAAAGTTTCAGACGCTCCGGTCCCCAAATACAACATCTTGAGCCGCGACAAGTTGCTCGATGGAGCTAGGTTGGCTGCAGAACGCAAAAGCAAAACGTACTGCATCGTGATCTCCGGACGCGCTCCCAACGAACGCGAGATGAAAGCGGTAGAAACCATCGTTCCACAGATCAAAGAACAGTATGGCCTGAACATTTGCGCCTGCTTGGGTCTACTGGATGAGGATCAAGCGAAACGGCTCAAGGCTGCTGGCGTAGACAAGGTGAATCACAATCTCAACACTAGCCGAGAGCATTATGCAGAAATCTGCACCACGCACACGTTTGACGATCGTGTTGAGACGCTGAAAAACGTTCGCAAGGCTGGAATGGAGCTCTGCAGTGGTGGCATCATCGGCATGGGAGAGAAGCACGAAGACATTGTCAACATGGCGTTTGAACTCAACGAACTTTCCGTGGAGTCGATTCCATTGAATTTTCTGCATGCCATCGATGGCACCCCACTCGAGCAAAAAGAGTACTTGAATCCTCGCGACTGTTTGCGAGCGCTTTGCATGTTCCGGTTTGTTAACCCCACGAGCGAATTGCGCATTGCAGGTGGACGCGAACGTCACTTGCGTTCATTGCAACCTCTTGGTTTGTACATTGCCAACAGCATCTTTGTTGGCGACTACTTGACGACGCAAGGGCAACCTCCGCAAGAGGACTACGATATGATCAATGACCTTGGTTTTGAAATCACCGGTAGCTGCATGACTTAGCGTCATAGCGATTTCCAAGTTCTACTTGATGTGAACATTGTCCGAATGTTCACATGTTCGCCGGTGTGATCTCATCCTCCCTGTTCGACGAATCTCCTTCCCTCCCTACTGGTCGATTCAGCACCATGATTTACGAAGCCAACCCACTCGCGATCGCGGTGTTTTCACTTTTGGTGCTCGGCACGTTAGCCATCAGCTATTATCTTGGGGCCAAGGCGCAATCGAGCCAGGGTTACTTTGCTGCGGGTGGCTCGATCCACTGGTTCGTCAACGGGATCGCGTTCGCGGGAGATTATCTCTCCGCAGCGTCCTTCCTCGGGATCTGTGGAATGATCGCGTTCTTCGGTTTCGATGGGTTTCTTTACTCAATCGGCTACTTGGCCGGTTGGATCGTTGCTCTTTTGGTAATTGCCGAACCACTAAAGCGATTGGGCAAGTATACGTTTGCCGATGCGCTCGACAGCAAGTTCCAATCGCGAGGAATCAAGGCAGCAGCTGGTTTGAGCACGCTGGTTGTTAGTCTGTTTTATTTGATCCCGCAAATGGTGGGCGCTGGAGCATTGGTCAAACCTTTGCTCGGTCTGCAATATTGGCACGGCGTGGTCATCGTTGGCGCCGTTGTTGTGTTCATCGTGGTTACAGCCGGGATGGTTAGTACTACCTATGTCCAGTTTCTCAAGGGCGGACTCTTGGTGCTTTTCTCCTTGGTACTGACGATCCTCATTTTGATGCGAGGTCTCCACGTTGCAGATCCCAAGGAATTAGGGGTCACGCAAACAATCGAAACCAAAGATGGCAAGAAGCTGGTTAATCAGTTTCCGCTTGGAACCAATCTGGGACAGCGTAACGTTGAGCCTGTTGGTCGCATCGCGGAATTGCCAGGCGGCAAGACGGAAACGGGGCCGCTAAATCCATTGGCATTTATCAGCACCATCGCTCAGTCCAAGATCGAGATTACAAGCAAAAAGCCAGGCGAAAACGGGGCAGTCAGCTATGTGCCAAGAATCGTCGATGGCAAGGAAATGCTTTCACCAGGTAACTTGCCTGCGTTCAAGGGTATTCGCTCCGACAATTGGATTTCCAAAATTGACTTTGTGTCTTTGATGATCGCCCTATTCGCTGGGACAGCTTCCTTGCCTCACATCTTGATCCGCTATTACACGGTCAAAGATCAAGCGTCCGCTCGAAAGAGTACGATCGTCGGGATCGCGTCCATTGGATTCTTTTACATCCTCACTCTGTTCATCGGATTGGGTGCGATGGTTAGCGGTACACTAGACCCCACCGATTCCAATATGGCCGCTCCGCTCCTTGCGAAGAGCTTTAGCAATTTGCTGTTCGCGGCGGTTTCTGCGATTGCCTTTACAACGGTCCTCGGTACGGTGAGCGGACTGATCATCGCAGCAGGCGGGAGCATGGCACACGACATTGCGGGTGGACTGCTGGGATTAAAACTATCGGATAGACAGACCATTGCAGTGGCAAAGGTTTCCTCGATTGCGATTGGAGCGGTTGCCATCTTGCTTGGTTTGGCATTCGAGGGAATGAATGTTAGTTACCTAGTAGGCTGGGCATTTGCGATTGCCGCGTCGGCTAACTTGCCAGCATTGCTGATGCTCTTGTTTTGGAAAGGCACCACCAAACAAGGAATCATAGCTGGTGTGCTGGTAGGGCTGTTCTCCTCGTTGGCATGGATTGTTGTCTCTCCAGACATGTTCCAATACATGTTTGCGGCCGACGCCAAAAAAGCGCTCGTCCCAATGAGCCAACCCGGTATCGTCACGATCCCATTAAGCTTCCTAGCGATCTTTGTCGCCTCAAAGCTGACCGCAGAAAAAGCGACAGCAACGGCGATTGTGTAACTTGAATCTATCGGAAGATGTGAATCTTTCCTTTTCGTAGCGGAAGATGTGAATCTTCCGGAGCGGAGCCTTTACGCCAGGCGACTCAATTCACGCATGATGGGCAATTACGACTGGCGATTCAACGGAACTTTCACAAGTCCCGCTACCTGCAGTGTAGCCGAGTTCATTTTCAAACTAAAAATTTAACAGCCGGCAATAGAGGCAACAGAGATTGGGATTCGTCTTTCCTCCGTTTCCTCCTGTTCATATCCCAAAAAAGTGGGATGCATACTGTGCATCCATTATTCGAGATGGCTTCAAGGGTACCCGCCCCCCCGTAGCGGAAGATGTGAATCTTCCGGAGCGGAGCCTTTACGCCAGGCGACTAAAATCACGCATGGTGGGCAACTACGACTGGCGATTCAACGGAACTTTCACAAGTCCCGCTACCTGCA
>CAIXME010000533.1 GCA_903920425.1 uncultured Pirellula sp.
GGTCTGGATCAACCTCGATTGACCGAAGACGAAGTGGTTGCGGCGATTGTTCACAATCAAACCAATCGAGATAATTATTCGGCCATCGGAGTTAGTGATGGCCTATTCGAACGCTTTCAAAACATCGCTCGCACGCGTCAGATGCCCGAAGGAGCGACGCTTGAATTGCTGCCAACGGAGGTTGTTGCAGGTGGTTCGACCTATACGATCTGGTCGATCGCCATCGCGATGCTTGGAGACGGAGACAACACAGGTCGGACGACTACCTTTGGAGTTCGTCGACAGTTCGTGTCGGTGAAACATGGTGATGCCGGTTCCATCCGTTGGGGGAAGCCCGCTGAGAACGGACTGCAAGCAGGAGTAAAGCTATCCCCACCACTGCTCAGTTATCAAATTGGGCAGACTATCCAGGTCGACATTTTGTATCGCAACATATTGTCCAAATCGATGCCAGCGTTCGTTCCCAATTTCCCCAGTTACAAAGTGGAAGTTCACGAACGAGACGGTGCGGTGATCGAAGTGTTCGATTCACCAAGGCAGATCGTAGGCGGTTCGCGCGAGGACTACTTCGGTGAACAACCAACGGTGCTCCGTGGACGCCCAATCGTCTTAGCTTCTGTTTCCTCGTCACCTGATCAGCAGGCCAAGGTGCTATCCCAATCCGAGAACCAAATGGTGATCTTTGTTGAACCTGGAAAATCGTATCGATTGCGTTTGCTTGTCAGAAACTACGCAAAGGATGGGGAGGGCATATTGAAAACGGACGAAGTGGACTTTTCCATCGCTGATACCGTTGCACACGGCGCCAAGGTGGACGTCGATGGAGATACAGGACTGATAACGATCCGAGGTTCCGAGAAAGAAGTTAGGAAAGCTGTAGAGGTCGTCAAAGCGATCCAAAATGCAACACAAGCTGCGTCCATAGAATCAAGCCAAGAGCAGAAGGACTCGATCGCATTTCCCCTAGAGATGAGAGGGAAGTGGAGGATTCGCAATGCGATGAGACTCCGTGAAACGATCACGGACTATAACTATATTGCAGTTTTTGATGAAAATGGAATGCAGATAGAATCGGACAAAAAGATTGATCGATATCGGCTCACGCACTGGAAGCGCCTTGAGGACGGCCTGTCTTATGAGGCTGACTTGATATGGGAAACTTCCGACGGCGAGGTTTCGAAATTGTTTCGATGTTTGCTAGAGTATCGAGGTAAAGAAATGACTTTGCTGCGACAGGAGAACGAGCAATTCTCTCGACCGAAAAGTATGGACCAACTCTCTACATCCACCATAAAATTCACGATGGTCCGGGAAGAAGCAGATAGTATCCCAAAGCGGTACTCGCCCTTGGAAGCAATTGAAAATGCCCAACGATTTGCGAATGACGACCAAGGTAAGCCGATGGGAGTCAAATTCCGAGTTGAATCGGTTCATCCGCCATTTGTTCCTGACGAAGATGGGAAACATGGGCACGCCAAGTCCGAATTGCATCTCGATTTTCGATCGCTGCCTGCCGACTTTGCGCAAGATCAGTTTTTGGTGGTTCTAACACAAGAAGCCATCAATCAGTTGAACAAGTTGGGTGTGGAAAACATCGAGCAGCATTTTCTCGGAAAAGAGATCGAGGTGACTGGGCGTGTTACGAGTACGATGTACACCGCCCGTGGCATGCGAGGCGATCACTTCCACTTGATTGTTGACAATTTACTGCAGATTGCGTTTGGCAAGAAGGCATCGGACTAGGCGAACCAAACTGCGTCGCGTCAGTGCGAATGCGACACCGCATGCATGACAAGAATTAGAAACTGACTCAATGCATCCATCATGATAATAACAACGCAGAGCAACTCACGCTTGGACTCCGCGAGAGGCAAGCGTTTTGTGCCGCAGTTCACGATCCGCTTACTACTGGGATGCATTGTATTGGTGGCGTTCTCCATCGCAATGTTCCAATTCGCTTGGCCAAGGCGGTTACTGAATACACGAGTCGTTGTCAACTCGATTGATATTCAAATGCTGGAACCGCATCTTGAGTCCATGCAGTCGGCCGTACCTTCGGTCAGCCAATTGCGAGTGGATCGCTCAACCAACTCTCTTGTCTTCTGCGTACAAGCTCGAAACTTGGTATCCGCGACAAAACTAGTGAAAGAACAAATCGACGAGTTGTTTGGCAGTCACTAGGTGCAACCAGTCGTGAGGGGTGAATTCAAACAATCGATTCGCTTGTTTGCAGATGACACAAAGACTATCAAGAAGTTCACGTGAGTAAGCTGGCCGACGAAGCAATGCGGGAAAATCCGATGATGCACTCGGAGGAGAATCGTTTCCGGTGGCAGTGCTTTTGTCGCCATGTCAATCATGTCTAGATAAGCAAGCGTCACGCACGTACTGTGGTCTAAAGGAACAGATAATAGTATCTCAAGTAGAAGCTCGTATCGAAATCCGAGACCCAGGGGGGAAGGAACGGAGGCTCCAATGGACTCACGGTGGGCGTAGCTCCTGTTTTCGGCTCCGTCTCCCAATCTCTTGGTGGTGGTTGCGAAGGATCAATAGCTCTTGGACCTTGATCATCGCTCACCGTATCAGCCTTTAGTACAAATTGAACTTGACCTGTACCAGGACTGGTCGCGTTCTTGCTGCGAGCTGTCGCGCGAAGAACATAGTTCCCTGCGCCGAGCCAAACAAATTCGGTTTTCGTCGCCCCGCTTGCAGCAGCAAATGAGGCAATCAAGTCCCCAGTTCTCTCGTCATAGATGCTCATTTGGATGGCATGTTCCAGGCTTGTCGATTGGGCGAACAAATCAAAACGGAATAGTTGCGTTTTGGAAGTTGTCAATCTTGTGAAATCGTCTGACATGAAACCGATGGTTGCCGCATGCATTGTTCGAAGCGAGGTCGCTTGATTCGTTGCAAAATTGACGGTTGCGACGTAGTTTCCCACCTGAATCGTTGATCCATTGGCCTTGCGCACGAACAGGACATAGTTCTCGAGCCGTACAGGATTGTTAACGATAACCAATACTCCGCCGTCAGCCTTTCGAGTCGAGCTGGAGGCAACACGATCCCCACGATCGTTTAATACAATGACATCGAATTCAGGGTTTTGCAGTCCAACAGGGTCTACCGAGACTTGCATTGTTGGGCTTGCAAGGTCGGGCGCTTGAAAGATCCACAAGTCACGGTCTGACGCTGTTGCCAGAGAAGATTGCAGTTCATATCGAGTGCGAGCGAGAAACCCTGGTGTTGTTTCTAACCTAGTTGCGGTCGGCAATGTATCATTCCTACCTGATTCTCGGTCAACAATTCCAATCTGACTGAAGAGGGCATCCACTGATACAAAGTCTACGGGCTGGCTGTCATTGTCGTCGGCATCCGCATCGTGGGATGGGGGGACGATGCTAGGTTGAAGATTTGGGCTTCGATAATCGAGTTCGATTCGGTAGTCACCCACACCGAATACGTCGGACGTCGCGCTTGAAACACGAATGAAAAGAGAACTGTGATCCTTGAGAGAACCAATATCCAATTGCAAATTGTTTTCGAAAATGCTGTCCGCTTTGATGTCCGCGATCTTATTACCAAAGCGATCTTGTACTTCGAGTTTAGCTTTCACCAGGCTAATTCCTGCTGCCATCAATCGAATGGTTACTTTCTCCTGACCAGCCAAAGGGGTAAAACGATAGAAATCAATATCGCTTGAAGTGTTGAGACTTCCTTGCGTGACAATAGGGGTAGTGTTGCTAAAGCCGATGGGTAAAGGTATTGATGTTGCACGCGAACGAATGTTGTTAGAACTA
>CAIXME010000534.1 GCA_903920425.1 uncultured Pirellula sp.
TCATGCACCAACGGACGTACGCTACTCCGGAGCAGGGACTAGCCGCATGACGCTCCGAGGCTCCGCCTCTGCGATCACGGCCGCGATCGACGGCCTGCACTACGCTCAACGCTTTGCGACGGCAGCGGCAGATACTTTGGACATCACAGTCAATAACCTGCCGTTGGAGAATCTCGGAGGTGGAGTGAAGAAGAGCATTCTGTTGGATCCTAGTCCACTGGCCTTGTCGCTGCTAGCTTCGCAGAATAGCGATGCTCCGAACACGATTACCATCGGTAACTCTCAGGAAACACCGTTGGGTAATATCAGTATCTCGAGTCTTCTGAGCAGTTACGTAACGGGTGCCAAAGTCGCCATCACAGGTTACGAAAAAGGTCAGGATCTGCTGAGCTTGCCATTGGATGACGAGTACTTCTCCGACGTGGATGGCGCCTTCGACTTTGACACGGGAATCCTAACGCTTTCTGGATTCGAGTGGATCGAAGACTACGAATATGCTCTACAAAACGTAGTCTTTACCACCAAGAGTGCCACTTCGGGGAAGAGCCTGGTTATCACGTTAGTGGATGATGATGGCGAGAAGGGGCGGCTGGTTGTTCCTTTGACAATGGTCGCAGGGCACGCGGAACCGCAATTGTTCTTGAACTCTACCGGCTTGCCTTACGTCGTCGGTTCGGGGGAACGTACGTTGCTGCCCGAGGGGACCATCGATATTGCAGATGGCTCCATAATCGATAGCGTCACAATCCGCTTCGTTGAAAACAGCTACGTCGCCGGCGAAGACCTATTGAGTTATACCGGCACGACCATCAGTGGCGTTTTTGACACTGTGAACGGTGTTCTGACACTCAGTGGCACCGGTACCGAAGAGGATTGGAGCCAAGTTCTTCAGCAAGTGAAGTATTCCTCGATCGGAGCAACCTTCACCGAGGGAAATCGCTACATCGATGTGACGGTTACCGATAATGGCATTGAAAACAATGTTGCGAATGCCATTCTCGTCGTAGACAAAGCGTTGTTGGACGAAACGCATACCAGTCCTGTGCTGTCGTTAACCAGCAGCAGTTTGCATCTGCCTGCAAACGAAGAGTTTGCGTATCTGGATAGCGAACTCGTCATCGAGGCCTATTCCCCGATGTTGCTCTGGGCCACCGTGGCAATTACAGGCAATTACATCGAGGGCGAAGATGAACTTGGCGTGATTAATCTATGGGATGGAATGACTTCGGAGTTCGACCCGCTAACCGGTGTGCTCACCATCAGCGGCTTGGCGACCGTTTACGAATATCAGGATGTACTTCGAAGCGTCATCTTTATCGACTCCGCTGCCTACCGAACGCCTGGCCCTGCCGAGATTACCTATACCTTATTCGATGGACTGAGCAGCAGCGAAGTTGAGATGATAACCATCGAGATTGCTGCGGCTCCCTACATCGAGAGCGATTTGGATCGCGTTCTGTTCTACGATGGAGGCCAATCCGCTGACCCGATTGTAGATGCGTTTGTCATCCAGCATGCGGGCCAGCTCTCTGGGGCTATCGTTACTATCGCTGGCGGGTTTAACGCGGGAGAGGATGTCCTCGACTTTGCCAATAGTAATGGAATATCCGGAGTGTACGATGCCGTTGCTGGGGTGCTGACGTTGAGTGGAACTGCCTCTACCGCAGACTATGAAGCGGCACTCGCATCGGTTCGATACAAGAATACGCGATTCAATCCTAGTTTCGGCGACCGTGTCATTGAATACCAAGTGATCGATGCAACCTCCGTCAGCAACGTCACGCAATCGTTAGTGATTGTGGACGCCGATGTCGTGCCGCCAAGCGTTAGCTTCAACGCAAGCACGAGCTATACCGAAGATGGCTCGCCGGTTCCTATCGCGCCTAACTTTGCGCTTGCCACACGCGACGCATCGACGACATTCTTGTCCGCTCAAGAATTGCTCTACGGAGCTGAGATTTCGATCGAAAATTATCTTCCAGGAGAAGACGTTCTGACCATCGTTGGCGATTTGGGCGATGTGCAAGGCACGTTCGATTTCAATGAAGGCCGAATCTACTTGACTGGCGAAGGGACCTTCGATCAATACGAAGCGATCATCCGTAACATCGTTTACTCGAATGCCAGCGATGCTCCCACGATCCAGTCTCGCCGCATCAGCATTCGTTTGCTCGATAGCGGAGCAAACGGTTTGAATAACCAAGCGATCACCACTCAAGTGGTCGTCGGGCTACCTGACCCTGTGACGCTCGTTAGCGGAGTAGCGACGGACATCCAGATTATGCAAAACGGCGATGCGGTATCGCTCGGTTTCGAGGACTTGGTCTTTTCGACTTCGGAGTTTAGCACGGACGGAAACTCGCTCGTGTTTTTGGCAACGAGTTTGCCTTCGGATCTGATTGGCGACATTGTATTGTCCAACGGGACAAGACTTGAACTGAATACTCCCTATGCGCTTTCGCAATTGCAAGGCTTGCGATTTGAACCGCAGCTTGGAAGCATTGGTGTTGCCGAATTCACGTTCTCGGTTGCCTTGTCCGATTTAGGTTCAGGAAACTTAGACTCGGGAGTGTATACCGATACCATCTCGATCACGGTGCAAGGGATCGAGACCACTACGGCTTCGCAGGCGTATGTCGCTCAGCTAAGTCGCGATTTGGTTGGTAAGGATCCTGATCGAACGACGATGACGGCTTTTGCAACACAAATGGAGCA
>CAIXME010000535.1 GCA_903920425.1 uncultured Pirellula sp.
ATCCGAGCCTCAAGTACCGAATCTCTTGGACGCTCTGCTGCATGTTGACGATTGAGCGATTGCAAGAACGCCATTCCGTCCCGCTCCAGTGTTTCACCTGTACCACGGCTCGGGAAAAGGTTGGCGATGGGTGGCCGTCGGCGATCTGTCTCGAGAACGGTTCCTTGATGAAGTGCCGGCAAGAAGCCCGCGTTCCAATTCAAAACCCCACCCGGTGGCAGACCTCGCATATCGGGAAGCACCACGAATGCCGGCAAGTTGTCGTTTTCGCTCCCTAGTCCATAGGTAACCCACGAGCCCATGCAGGGAAAGCCCGGTCGAATGTAACCGCTATTAAGCATGAACATAGCCGGACCATGCAAGGCGGATTTGTTCTGCATGGAATAGAGGAATGCCATATCGTCTACATGGCGCGCTAGCTTAGGAAACAAGTCGCTGATCCATCGACCGCATTGTCCGTGCTGACGGAACTCCCAAAAGCTTTTTGCATATTCGCCTGCTACTCCCGCGAAGGTCTGCTTTCCCTTTTCTTCGTCAAAACCCTTTCCATGCGCACGTTCCAACTCGGGCCGATAGTCAAACGTATCGACATGACTCATGCCACCAGGGCAGAAGATTTGGATGACCGATTTTGCCTTGGCCGCGTGATGCAGCCCTGATCGTATTTGTGGCTCGGAAGCATTCGCGGACTCGTCAGCATGCAGCATGGCGGATAGGGCACACGCACCAAATCCACCGCCAATTCCGTGCAGGAATGCTCGTCGATCCACAAATGGCTTTTGGAAGAAATCGTTTCGTTGTTGCATGATGATCTTTGGGATGTCAGTCAATGTAAACAAACTCATTCGAATTAAGCAGGAAACGGCAAAAGGCCGGCAAGCCATGGGTTTCGATGATGGGTTTTGCTGCACCGATTTCTCGTTCGGTCGGGGGACGCCCAAATGCAGACACCCATGCCGTACGGATTTGCTCCTCGATCGAGTCCATTTCGCCTAGGCGTTGTGCGAAATGCTCGGATTGTAATAGTACGAAGTCGTTATTCAGCAGGGCTAGCGATTGCAGTGCGGTCGTCGTGATGTTTCGGGTGGGTGTGAAATTGGATAGATTAGGACAATCCAGCGTCATCAATAAGGGGTGAGGTGTGGTGCGAACCCGGAATCGGTAAATACTGCGCCGATTCAGCTGTTGGTCATCGCGTACAACATAGTTGTAAACCGGTGCGTATTCTTCTTGATAATCGAAATCCCGAAAGCCGGGACCAAACATCTGCGTGTTCAAGCGATTGCTGGTCGCCAAGATTGCATCTCGTATGGATTCGCCATCCAGCCGACGCGGTGTTTGTCGCCAAAGAAAGCGATTCGACGAGTCTATCTCAGTGGCTCTCTGGTGCAACGGGTTGTTCGCATCGAGCATCGAGTTCTGACGATACGTTGCGCTGCAACAGATTAGCTTGTGGATCTTCTTTAATGAACCATTGCATTCTCGAAGTTGTAGGGCAAGCCAATCCAATAGCTCAGGGTGTGTTGGCAGGCTTCCACCGAGACCGAAGTCGCTTGGTGTTGCGACAATTCCCGTACCAAAGTGCTGTTGCCATAGTCGGTTGACGATAACGCGATCGGTCAATGGGTGATCGTGGGCTGTTAGCCAGTTTGCGAGCGTTTGCCGGCGTTCCAAATCGGTGCATGGTTCCGTTAGCGAAAGCAACGGTGTATCGTCTAAGAATCGCAATGCGCCGGGCACAACCAGGTCTCGCAATTGTTCGGGGTTGCCACGCGCATGGATATGCATGGGTGGCGGTGGTTCGCTAACGACACCGAAAACCAACTCAGGAGTAGCGATCGTATCTAGACTGCGAGCCCATTGGTCGATTTGAATTTGCAGTTCGGAGATCCGATTTGTATTTAGGGAGGACGCTTCGTTGATTGAGGGTGTAGGTTTCTGAGCTACGAGTACGGGATCCACGAGGCAGATTTGATCATGGCTGATCCCGTTGCCATTGTCTGTGGCCATGATCGTGAGGAAACGGCACGTTTGTGGGATAGTTATGTTGATGTCAGACAGCCCATCGTCTCTACCAAACCTTTCTCGCCTGTAGGCCACTTTGCCGTCTAGCCATATAGTTAGCGTGGCGCCGTCGGTCTTGGTTTCCCCAAAGTAAGCCAATTGCGATTTGAGTGAAGATGGTCTTTGGGGTATGCCTTGTGAAGCGTCCAACGCCGGCAGCTCCGACAAGTCGAATGTGATCGCTGCGTTGGCGTGGATCCCGAGCAATGTGTGTTCGGGCTGGCCGTAATCGACTTGTCCCAGTTTCGTCGAGAACTGGGAGAACACAGGACCGTTCCGGATGGCATCCCAGGCTTTCCCCGAGGTCCGAGGTACATTGACCGCCTGCAATCCGGTGCTGCTGATGGTGACGTCTCCAAGCTCTCCACCGTCGGGAACAACAACTCCATCGATGATCGGAACGTTGGACTCGTGGAAAAGATTCGCGGAAAGACCTTCTAAGAATCCGCGGCTTTCTTCGAGCGCATTGCCAGAGTTAGGGTCGATTCCCCACTTGGGTTTCCCGGTTCCAAGTCCGTTTCCGCCGCCAACGATATCCGCCAAGCTCCAGCCTGGATCAGTCAGTTGACGCAATTGCAGTTTGGCCGACTGAATTTGCGATCGAAGTGTCGCCATCGTATCGGTTCTGGTCGATTCCGCGGCGGGCGAGATGGGGCGGTTCTCTCGCTTGGCGCCGGCGAATACTGCGCACAGCGCGTAATACTCCGATTGTGATATCGGATCGAGTTTGTGATCATGACACCGGGCGCAGTTGATGGTTACAGCACACGAAGCAGACAGCACTTGTGTTACCATGTCGTCCAAATCGTCAGCACGAGCCAATCGCTTCAGAACGGGGCTTGGGGTTTCTTTTTGGCCGACGAAGTCAAACGGGCCTGCGGCAAGAAATCCGGTTGCGATTACTGAGGATGGGTTATTTGGCTCTATTGCGTCTCCAGCGATCTGTTTCTGTAGAAACTGCGGATAAGGCATATCGTCGTTGAATGCCTGTATCACCCAGTCTCGATATCGCCAAGCGTGTTCGCGAACTTGGTCTCGTTCGAAACCATGCGTGTCCGCATAGTGAGCGATATCGAGCCAATGCTGGGCAGCGCGTTCGCCGTAATGAGGTGATTCCAAGTACTGGTCTACAAGGCGTTCGTAGGCGTCGTCCCGGTTGTCGGCTAAAAAGGCTTCTATTTGCTTGGGACTGGGAGGCAATCCGAGCAAGTCGAACGACAATCTCCTGATGAGTGTTCGTTTGTCGGCAGCCGACGACATGCTCAAGTTGTGATCTCGCAACTTTGCCAAGATGAATCGATCGATATCGTTGCGAATTGGTGCTTCGCTATCGTGTTCGGGCAATGGATTGGGGACGTCGATCGGTTTGATCTTTTTCCACGCCCAGTGTTCCAACCGTTGATCCTGGGACGCTAGTCGGTCTTCCTCCGTTTCCTGCCATATTGCACCCTCGTCAATCCATTGGCGGATGATTTGAGAGTCTGTCTCGCTCAGCTTACTTTCCTCCGGCGGCATGCGTTCGCCGGCATCTTCGCTGACAATCCTGCGTAGGAGTTCGCTCGCTTGGCTATTGTTGGCGACAACAATTTGTCCGCTATCGCCGCCTCGAAAAAAGAAACTCTTGGCATCGAGTCGCAAACCGCCTACTTGCTTGGAGGGGCCATGACATCGAATGCAATGCCGTTTGAAAAGTGGTCTAACGTCCCGTTCGAAATCGACTTGCTCTGCTTGAGCAGTGCGCGAAAGCCCATCGCCAAAGCAGGCCACGCAACCAAAGATTGCCAGAACTCGGAGAACGAATTGAACTTGGGAACGGATAGTGCAACTCATCGGCGGGGAATTTGGGTAATTGCTTTTCGGCTGTCGACGGAAACGTGTCGGTGATGCCAAGCAAACAGATGCATCGGCGAAACGAGACGTTTTTTTCACGATGGACCGTGGAGTCGTATTCGCGATATGCGTTATCGCAAACAGATGCAGGTTTGCTAAGTGAGGTGGGCTGAGCGGTGGGGAAACGATTGTTGTGCAGTGGTTAATGGAGTCAGCTTCAGCGTAAGCCGTTCGGTGCGGCACGTCAATCTCGGCAGCTGTTCAAAAGCATGCATCGGTCGATATCGAAGACTTTCTTATCGGTTTTAACCAACTTTTCTTGCGTGATAACCCACTTCTTTATGATGCGTGATTAACTTGCCACGATCGTTTGAATGCAGAGCACACTCCTCGAAACTAGATTTGTACCCAAACTATGGCCCGCTTCCCGTTTCCAAAACGCTTGCCATCCTTTTTGAATTTTGCTGGTTTGATCATCCTGTCGTGTTTGTTCGCAGCAACGAAGGTGAACGCGGCACCGCACGATGGCGACGATCATGTTCATGGTCCCAAGAAGATAACGGCAGCAGCTTTGGCTGCACCTACAGCCATGCCGGATCGCATTGTTTTGAATTTTTGCGGTCCGCCAACAACCATGCAGGCTGTAACTTGGCGGACTTCTACCGAAGTGGTGACCGGGATCGCAGAAATCGCAGTTGCAGGAAACGGTCCCGACTTTGCGTCTGCTGCGACCAAGGTTATCGCTACGTCCGACGCGCTGAAATCCGATTTGAACACATCGCATTATCATAGTGTTCGGTTTAAGGATCTTAAGCCAGGAACGAAGTATGCGTACCGTGTTGGTGATGGGGTGAATTGGAGCGAATGGTTTCACTTTACGACGGCCCAGGTTGTGCCTGAACCGTTTAGCTTTGTTTACTTTGGTGATGCTCAAAACGGGATTCGGTCGTTTTGGTCACGCGTGGTTCGAGAGGCATATAGCGACGCACCTAAAGCCAAGTTCTTTCTGCATGCAGGTGATTTGGTAAACACCGCAGAATCGGATGCAGATTGGGGAGAGTGGTTTGGTGCTGGCAGTTGGTTAAATGCATCGATCCCCAATGTGGCCACTCCGGGGAATCATGAACAACACAAAACCGAGGAGGGAAGTCGCCGCCTTTCGCACCATTGGCGCGTTCAATTCACACAACCTGAAAATGGAATTGAGGGGCTTGAGGAGTGCTGTTTTTGGTTCGAGTACCAGGACATGCTCCTGGTTTCATTAGACAGCAATCGTAAATTGGAGGAGCAAGCCAAGTGGCTCGATACGCTGTTAACAGCAAACAAGAAGCCTTGGGTCGTACTGACGTTCCATCATCCCATTTTCTCCACTGCCAAGGATAGGGACAACGCACAACTGCGATCCCTTTGGAAACCAATTCTAGACAAGCATAAAGTCGATCTGGTTCTGCAAGGGCATGACCACTCCTATGGGCGGACAGGGCTGGATACACCGGTGGCTGAGGTCCAAACGGTTGGGAATGTACCGACTGGGGCGAACGTAGTCGATCGTTTTACTGGGACCGTCTATGTCGTGTCGGTAAGTGGTCAAAAGATGTACAACGTCGACCCTAAGCCATTTATGGTTAGGATGGGAGAGGATACGCAGCTGTACCAGATTATTTCGATCGATGGAAACCGTTTGAGATACGAAGCCAAGACTGCAACTGG
>CAIXME010000536.1 GCA_903920425.1 uncultured Pirellula sp.
CGTTTGGATTGCTAATTAACACAAGTGACTGTCCGGACGGATCTATTGTGGAATCGGTAGCAAGATGCACGTCGCGACGAAATCGTTCCATCCAATACGAATCCATTCGAATGGCCATGACCCGATCCATAGTGTGAGCATATTTGGTGAGAGCTCTGCCGGTTAATGTGGCAACCATGCCGATTATGGTTGTCATGAGCATTAGGACACCCACCATTTCAGCCAGCGTGAATCCACTCCGGGATGGGCTTGGAATTTGGTTCATGCGGCGATGTTGACGTTTTTGATCCTCAATCATGGTTTCACTACCCAAAAGGTGAGTGGAGCACTCTCGCGGACCTGACCCGATTTCGAATGCTCGAGAAGCAGACCGAGAGTGACTTGTTTGCTTTCCATCGGTTCGGCAATCTCGATGACGGTGGCATGCAACGCTGTCGTCCAGCCCGAAGATGCGTTGGTTTGATCGACAGAAAGCGATTCGATGGCATCGGGGGTGATATCTTCGTAATTCCAACACAGCGTCTGTTCCATCGCGTTGATGATCGACCGGTTGGCGGTTCTCGTGATCTCATTGCTTACCATGGATTGGTCTGATTGCCAGCCAATTTTAGCCACCAGCGTAGCTATGGGTAAAAGCACTGCCAGCGCGATGAGGCATTCGGCGACAGTTTGTCCAGGCTTGGGTTGACCGAGTGTTCTGTGGCTTTTCGGATTCATTCAACTGAGGCTCGTGATAAGAGATGCGAGGAATGAAAATTCGGCGTACGCCAGTATCGCGATGACGGTTGCGGATAGAAGAACTACCAAAACCATCAGCAGATCCGCGAGCAGGAGATAGCGCTCCATCCATCGAAAGTAATTTCGGTTTGCGATTTGTCCTATAGACCAAGCAAGCTGTTTCGGTTCGGTCGCTAGTTTGAGAAAGGCTCGCTGAGAAGGCCGAATCAATTTGGATTGCGCAAAAGCATCCTGGACTGATACACCGCGGTCTATGTTATGGACGACGGCCGTTAATTGATTGCGAATCTTGCGAACAGGATGTGTCTGGCTCGACTGGGACAGTACAAACTCGAGTCGTTGGTCCGATGCGAGCGCTTCGCCGATTCCCCGCAATGTCCAAGCGCGGTAGGCCGGTCGCATGAATAGCGAAACAAACCAAGTCTTGAAAAACGGGATAAACTGAAAAGCTAGAATAGCGATCAAGATCAGCAACCAGGTCATGCTGCCCCAAAAGCTGTAGTATGGATCGAACAATTCATAGAAGATGAAATTAACGATTCGGCTTTCAAACCACCCATCCCAGCTACCCGTTTGGAGGAACGATAACGTTGGCGATTTCACGCCAAACTCTTGGGTCATTTTGAGCATTGTTGGCCACACAAAAAATATCTGCACTGCAATACCAACGGCCGCGATGATGCTCAGCCACTTGAGGGCCAGGATTCGTTGAAGCAATTTTTCCGATAGGTCTGTCCAGGGGGAATGCAGTTGGAGGATCGATTCGGACTCGGGCATCGGCCCGAATTGGTCACGCATTGCCAATAGCCATCGATAATGGCTGTCCGCAACCAATTTACTCCTGGTAATGGCCGAGCCCTGCGATGCACCGGATGCCAGCGCCCTCTTGAACGCGCGAACCCGACGTCGTATTCCACCCGTGTTATCGTCGATCAGCATGTCTGCGATTTGGTTGGACTGCTCCACGTTGCCCTCGCAACTGACCAAAGCCTGCGCTGCAGCAAATCGTTTTGTTTGCAATTGATCCCTGCGCAAAGCAAACGCCATCATGAGCAATGGAAAGAGGTAGACGGTGTCCGAGGCTGTGCATCGCAGCGTGGCGGCAACAAACGCAAAGGCGATCGAAATGGCTCCGAATAGCCGAATAGCGTTGACGCTGATCGACTGGTTGCCTTTGGAGTTAGTTCGAAACATGGCTGCCACAAAGATGAGGTTCATGGCCGCGATCGGCAAGAGCACCAGCCACGTGGATGAATTCCCAACAAAGCTGTCTTTGAGAGCCCCAGGGCCAAACCATGTCATGGATGACTGAACCGTGAGGACAATATCCAGAGCGATCCTAGCGTACATGCAGAGTGTTACCAGAATCCCAATCCTGGTTCCTACCTGAACAATAGAGTGCGCTCGCTGCTCGAACAGGCGGTTACAGAATTCGGCGAATCGTTGCAGTTGTAATGGACTGTCTTTTTTCGCGTCTAGAAAAGTAGACGCCACGGGACGCAAGATTTCGTCGCAAAGCATGGAGTTGGCAACCGATAGACCAATCGATTGCCCAGCGTTTAATCTGTTGGCCAATCCTCGGGCGGGCACCTCAAGCAATGTCCCTCGATGATACAGTACTAATGCATCGCATGCAGTTTGGCAATTGATCCCACTGCGCAAGAATACGCTTAATGGACAGATCAAGTCCCGCATCATGGACCATGTATAGACTTTGCCCAACCATGGTAAATTTTTGAGGACCTGAACTTGTATTCGTTTCGGAGCCAGTACCGCCAATATCATCGCGACCAGCGCAAACCAAGCAGCAATGGAACCGACCAGAACGGAACGATGCCATTGCGTCAGGAATAGCTTTGGAATTTGATCCAGTGATTGCCCGGTCCACCAATCCATGAAAATTTCTTCACCAACTAGGTAATATGCTGTCCACGCAAGGATGCTGGTCAGGACGAAAGTGACGACGACAATTGCAATCGGGTAACAAAGCGGCAATAGCGATCCATAAACCGACCTGTATTGGCGGCGAGATTGAAGTAGTTCTGCTAAGGTCTGGAATGGATCTGGGCAGAGCACCGCAGCTCGGAGCAAACTAGCCAAACCCGACTTGGGGGCTGCTTGGTGGATTGCTGTTTCCCAGTCTTTTCCTGCGGCTAGATGGTCACCAAAGCGGACCAAGCTTTTTTGCCAGTGTTTTGGAGCGAGATCGCGAACGAGATCCAGCTTCAGTGACTCGATAGACTGAGCTGGAGATCGCGTTTGGGGGGCGGGTGCGATATTCATACATCCAGCGGCGCAGCGGCACGGAACTAGTAATCTAAGAAGGGGGAGTGACTCGCGTTATTTTACCCAACAAATGGCCCTGTGTGTCATCGAAAACAGACGTCACCTGGGAGGGGGGATTGCATGATTTTTACGAATCCAGGACCGTGAGCCTGGTAATGACGTCGCCGGTGATTGTGTGTTAGCCACGATGAAGGTGGGAGATCGGGCCTTTTCGAGCGAACCTGGTTGGTCTATTCTCATGAGATGAACCAATTGCCCCCATTTGCCAGAGATTTGGCACCCAAATTAGCAAGTCGCGAGTTGAGCAGTCGCGAGGTAACACACGCTTTCTTGGAGCGGATTGAGAAACTGCAACCGACTCTCAATGCTTTTATCTCTTGGGACGGCGAAAGAGCGTTGGCCGCCGCGGACAAAATCGATCAACGGCG
This sequence comes from uncultured Pirellula sp., assembly GCA_903920425.1. Classification (GTDB taxonomy): domain Bacteria; phylum Planctomycetota; class Planctomycetia; order Pirellulales; family Pirellulaceae; genus JBKCUI01. The sequence continues at coordinate 3,453 of CAIXME010000536.1, forward strand.
TGCGTTGGGTGAATCGCTGTCTCCACTAGCTGGAATACCGATCGCGATCAAAGATATCTTGTGCACTACGGATTCGGTAACCACATGCGGATCTCGCATCTTGGAAAAATACGTTTCGCCGTATGATGCGCATCTCATCACCCAATTGCGTCAGGCGGGAATGATCTTGATTGGGAAAACCAATTTGGATGAGTTCGCGATGGGTGGATCCACGGAAACCAGTTTCTGCGGTCCGGCACGCAATCCATGGGATTTAGAGCGGACTTGCGGCGGTAGCAGCGGCGGTTCGGCGGTTAGCGTGGCGGCAGCGATGGCGCCATTCGCGATTGGTACTGACACGGGCGGTTCGATCCGACAGCCTGCCGCGTTTTGTGGTGTATGCGGCATGAAGCCTACTTATGGACGAGTGAGCCGTTACGGCCTCATCGCGTACGCGAGCAGTCTCGATCAAGCAGGGCCGTTTGGTCATACCGTAGGTGATTTGGCGATAGTGTTGCAAACGATTGCCGGCCATGATCCACGTGATTCGACGAGCCTCAATGTTCCTGTTCCAGACTATGTGTCCGAGTTGAGCCAGCCTTTTACCAAAGCTCGAATCGGTGTGATCCGTGAGCACTTGGATAGTCCTGGTCTCGACGACGAAATTCGTTCCGCCATGCTTGCCGCAATCGACGAATACAGACGGCTCGGATGTGAGATCGTGGATATCACTTTGCCGCATACCAAGTACTCCATCCCAACCTATTACATCATTGCCCCGAGCGAAGCGAGCAGCAATTTGTCTCGATTTGACGGAGCACACTACGGGTTCCGCGCACAACTCGTTAAGAATGCATCGTTGATCGACATGTATAGCCAGACTCGTTCGCAAGGGTTTGGCGCTGAAGTGAGGCGTCGGATCATGTTGGGGACGTATACGTTGAGTGAGGGGTACTATGATGCGTATTACAAAAAGGCATTGAAAGTACGTCGATTGATTCGCAACGATTACGATGCTGCCTTCGAGAAAGTCGATGTGTTGATTGGTCCGACCACACCAACTCCGCCGTTCAAAATCGGCGAGAAAGTGGATGACCCAGTACAAATGTATTTGGAAGATCTGTATACCGTCGGCGCCAATTTGGCCGGCATACCTGCTCTATCGATTCCGATCGGTAAAACGCGATCGGGGCTACCGATCGGTATGCAGTTTCAAGGCCCTGCATTGTCTGAGTCCCAAATGTTGCGCATCGCGAATGCGTATCAACGGGCGACCGCATACGAACCTCAATTGCCGACATTGTCTTGTTAGCGGTACGGCGCGAGCCGTCCAGTAGCACGCACTCAATGCCACCACGCTCCACAACCCTAAACGGTTCGCGTAGTCTGCTTTAGACTTCCGTTTGTCCCTTCAATGATTTACCCAACGGCATCGCCACTGGGCTGCGGCTACGTCTCCGTGTAGCGGCATTCATCTCCACGCTGTACCGCAAATCTAGCGACTCGGCTTCACCGGCAGCGTGACCGTACACGTTGTGCCATTTCCTGGTGAAGGATCAAAGCGGAGATCGCCGCCCAAGCCGTGGATGACGTTGCGAGTCAAAAACACACCCAAACCCATCCCTTGTCCTACCTCTTTGGTAGTAAAAAAGGGCTCCCCGATGCGACGTTGCACTTCCGGATTCATCCCGGTGCCACGGTCTGCGATGACCAGTTTCCAGATCTGTTCTTCTCCCTGAGAGTGAGGCTGGTCCACCGATACCGTCAATTCGACTTCTTGATTTGATTGCGAAGCATCTAGTCCATTTTGAAGTAGGTTACGAAGGGCTTGCGATAATGCTTGCTTGGGAAGAAGCCCTTGGATGTTACCAGTATCTACGGGCATCTGGATTCGAACCCGATTTGGTTCCCTCATGGCCTGTATCGTCTCTCGAAGGATCTCGTTCAATGATACTGGATGCATATGCTCTGCGGCCGCTTCACCGGCTCCGCTCTTCATGCGGTGCAAAATCTCTTTGCACCGATTGAGTTCTTCTCGGATCAAGTCGACATCTCTTCGAACCGACGCGGGCAAATTGGCCTTCTCGACGTTGCGCGATAGCTCTTTGGCAACAACTGCGATCGTGGACAAAGGCGACGCCAATTCGTGACCGGCACCAGCTGCGAGCGTCGCCAATGCTTCTAATCGCTGTGCACGTTCTCGCTCTTGTTCTACAAAGGCAAGCTGCATTTCGCGCTGCCGCAGTTCCATGGCAAGCATCGAAATAAAGTACGTGACGACCAGACAGCAGGTTCCAAAGGCGATGAAAAATGCATACTTGGTAACGCCCCATTCCGCATCAAAGAGCAACGGCGATCTCTCAAACACATCAAGCGCGTAGGCCCTATGAAGCAAGAAAAAGCAACCCAAGATGGATCCAGCCGAGATCCACCACGCCCATCGCCTGGGCAAAATCATTCCCGCAATCGCGATGTTGGCAAAGTAAAAGAATAAGAAAGGGTTGGCCGCCCCGCCTGAAAAGTAAAGCAAGGCTGTCAGCGTGATCACATCAATGCCCAGAAGCAAAACGATCGCTCGGCTACCGATGGTGTCGTCATGATAAACGAGGGAACGCTGCGTTGCGGGGCGTCCAATTCTCTCAGGTAATCGCAGCGATACTCGCTGCAGATGTCTTGCCCAGAACCACAGAACCGTATTGCTGATGGCGGTTCCCGTGACCAACACGAGCAACGAAACGATCGGGAGCGATATCTTTAGGATGAACCAAACATACCCAATGACCAGCAACTGACCTGCGACCGCCACCCAGCGCAATTGCGTTAACCAGATCGCTGTTGATACGCGTGGTTCTGAAAAGACGTGATTGCGCGCGTTCTGGTTTGTCGGCTCACTGACCATTCACTGACCTTCTATCACCATCAAGTGTTGGTCCAGTTCCACCGGTATCATTTGCTCTACTCCGCTTGGCCAACGTATCGAAAGACGGGCAGGCAAGGATGCGACGCTACTGGGAACGCCGAAGTGGACCGCCAAATCGCTGGTCGACGAGTATGAGCCACCGCCGTATATCTGACGGATCCATTTGCGATCACCAACTTGGAGCGTCAGTTTAGCGCCGATTGCGTCGCGGTTGCTAGCAGTCCCGATCGCTTGAATGGACAAAAATCGCCCCTGGGGTTTGGAAGTGTTTCGTACCAACGCCATCGGTTGATTGAGACGCGTGACACCAAAATCGACTAAGCCATCTCCATCGACGTCCCCCATTGCCAATCCTCGACCCGGTTGGGGAGTGTTGAAATACTTGCCCACAGAATTTCTCGATAGTCTAAAAAACTTGCCATCAATGTTTTCCAAAGGCTGCGGCATTTGTTCGTATGGAGAGCCCGATGAATAGCTCTCAAGGTGGCCATTGATGACGATCACATCCTCATCGCCATCCAGATCTAAATCATTAAACGCTGTCCCCCAGCTAACACTTTGTTCGTCGGTGGGGCTGAGTTTGGTGGAGCGGGATGCATAGGAAAAACTAAGGTTGGATTCGTTGCGATAGAGTGCGCAAATCTCCGTTTGGTAGTTCGTTACGAACAAGTCAAACTTGCCATCTAAATTGTAATCTCCAATCGCAATTCCCATGCTCCCTTCGGGCCGACTTTGATCATCGCATGCGACACCGCTTCGGACTCCCATTTCGTCGAAACGCCATTCACCACGATTGTGATAGAGTAGATTGTTTTCAACATCGTTGGCGACATAGATATCGACTCTATTGTCATCGTCGAAATCGGCTGCGATGACACCTAGACCGCGGGATGCGATCAGCATCCCCGAGTCGGTCGTCCTATCGCGAAAGGTACCATCTCCCATGTTTTCAAAGATGCCATCGCGCAATCCTTTGAAATCACGAGGCCCACAGTAGTCGCGTTTGTTGACTTCGTAATGGGAATTGCAGATAGGGTTGTTCTGGAAGGACCAGTCAGCGTAGTGGACCACGTACAAGTCCAAGTCGCCATCGGAATCCACATCCAGGAATGCTGCAGACGAACTCCATTGGTCATCGGTTAACTTGGCTGATTGAGCAACACTTTCAAAAGTGCCGTCACCTTGGTTCCGAAATAGCTGCAATGCACAGTAGCCTGTGACCAAAATATCTCGAAAGCCGTCGCCATCGTAGTCGCCGACGATGATCGCCTGGTTGTAGGTGGCCGAAAAATCAATCTGAGCGGCTGAAGAACAATGGATGAACTGCTGGTTGCCGGTCGCACGCATCATGGCTCCAGGATACCCTTGCATGCGTTCGTTCTCGGGAAGCGGAATTCCTCCACCCGCCGTAACGAAGTCCAGTTTGCCATCTCGATCGAAATCGAGAAATGCCATCCCGCCACCGATTGTTTCGGGTAGTGAGAAAAGCCCTTGCTCCTTGCCATTGCGGAACAAGGTTTCATCTAACGGAATGTCGAATTGCTCTGCTGCGATGTTGGACGTACCGTTGGCAGCAAATTGCGAAGTCTTGTCTTTCGGGGTCGATTTAGAATTGGAGTTCGACGTAACCTTGGAGGGCTGGTCGGATGCGCTGTTTTGACAGCCCGAAACAGTGATTAAGCACAACTGGATGCAAGCAAGTTTTCCAAGCCAGCGTCGACAGGATGCGGAAAGCATCAGGGTGTTCCCTTGAGACTGTTTACGAATTGTTGGTAGCGAGTCGCCATTTCCGTTTGATTGGTCCGTGTAAAGTAGATGACGATATCTTCGTATGCCTTTACATACTGCGGATCTCTTGTGATCGCTTGCTTTAGCCAAATGACCCCTTCTTCACGAGAACGTTTGTGTAGCAAAGTATGTCCAAGTTGGTAATTGTTCTCTGCCGTGTCACCGATGCCGCGTTGTAGTTCACCGATTTGGGCATCGATTTTTTGAAGTTCAGGTTGTCCTGCTGCAACTACGTCGGAAAACTTCTTCGCAGCTTCGATGTTGCCGACTCGCTGGTTCGCTTGGCTCATCAAGGTTGCGACACCGACATCCTCTGGCCAAAGTTTCGAGATCGAGCCGAGAACATCAATGGCACGCTGCGGTTCGTTGCGATCCAAGTAGATGTTGGCAGCGGTCAATCGCATTTCATCCGTCGCTTCGTTGGATTCGAGGAATGGGACCAACAACTGTAGACCTTCGTCTTTTTGATCCAGACTGATCAAAGAAGTTGATAGCATTGCGACTACTTCGGAGTCGTTAGGGTTGCTTTGAAGGTATTTCCTGAACGCCTCGATCGCCTTTTCGTGTTCGTTCGTTTTTTGATACGATACACCGAGAGGGCGATAGAGAGGAACGAAATCCGAATTCGCTTTCGCTGCTTGACCGAACGCTTCTAGCGATTTCGCCCAATCGCGTTGCGACTGAGCCAGCATCCCGTAAAAATAGGGGACCCATGGTGTGTTTTTGTCTTGATTGCTCCAAAGCACCAAAACGGGAAACACGTTAGAGATCTGATTTGCATCCAAGTAGCCATAGATGAGCGAACAAGCCGCTTCCTCGAACTCCGTTTCCGAACCAGCGAGGACACTTTCCATTTTGGAGGTGAGCTCAGAACCCAATTCACCCAGCTGTGCTGCTCGCAGCATGCGTTCGTTGTAGACCTTCTTTTCCGGGAACCCCAATTGGGCCGCCAATTCCAGGTACTGAGCGAACGAGGCATCGTCCCCCATATGGCGATACGCGCGAGCCTTGAGGAAGCAGGTTTCTGCGGTCATGCCGCTATCTTGTTCGAGTTGTTTGATCAGCGCGATAGCGCGTAAGTCATCGTGGTTGACCAACGCTTTCTGGATCGCCGCTTTCGCGTTTGTATAACGCATGCGGAAATATCCAAAGATCGATAGAGGGATCAGGATTGTAAGCAGGACACCAAGTCGGATCTTTGGCCAAATCGAAACGTCGGCGTTCCGATTGCTTGACGCCTTTCCGAGCGTACCGTCCAGCATATTTGCGGGGGCAGAAATGTTAAGCTGTTGGTTATTTGAGGCCATCATCAAACGAATAGAAGAGGTGATTAGCTGGCGAACAAAGGGGTGGCGAAAACGAAAGGGAGGTGGGGCGGAACCAACGTTTTGTCACTCACATTGTATCCAAACTCCGTCATTTGTCCGTAAACCATTCCCGGTTTTGTTGGACCGTTCTATGCCAGTCTTACCTTTACTACCCTATACAATCGGCAATTAGCGAACTAGGCGTGGAAATTCGCTCAGCAAAATCGACTCGATCAAGACACAGAGCGATGCGACAGTTGCTTTTTCCTCATGGAGTCCGAATGGCCAGTCCAGGCCTAATCGCTCGCCCTCCCGCAGAATCTCGTCGCAATCTTCCGGGCTATTTTGACATCGATCGCGGACGTTGTCCAAGAAGTTGCGATGTTCGCTACGCTCAGAATTGGTGCATTCTCGACCCAGCAACTGGTGATAGACGCTGTCGATGACCCCGTCGAAGTCGTCATTCAGAGGCTCTGCTTTTGGCAGCTCTTTCAATGTAATTGCAAATGCGATCATTCGCCAAGTTGGACCTTCTTCGACTCCAATTGTCCGCAATGACGTGGCTGAATCTTTAGGTTCCCTGGGGCACGACTCGCCGGCTTGGGTATCGATGCGTGGCGTTGGTAGCACGTTATCGGATTGGTCCCAACTCGCTACCAGACTTCTAGGGAAAAGCCGCGGTAATTTCTGGCCAGTTGTCGCTCTTGCCAAAGTATCGGTGCGCTGTTCCGACATGAGTTCGGCATACTGCAACGCGACATCTCGGTACACCATTTCATTCATGCGGTGCGTTGGATAAAAGTGAAGAGGAGTTTTGGCGCGAGTAGTTCCCTGATCGATTGTGTCGGATAGGCTGCTTTGCTGAAACGTCTTCGAGCGGGCGATCGTTCGATATAGATGTTTTCGGTCCCATCCGGAGTCTATCAATTCCTTGGCTAAGTAATCCAGCAACTCGTCTGCGTCTGCCGAGTGCAGCGAGGTTCCGAACATCTGCTTCCAAGCGTGATTAGCCATCGAGCGAGCGACCCTTGTTTGGTCCGATCCGATCAGCCATTTTGCCAGCTCCAGACGGTTCGTCGGCTTTTCCTTTTCACCTGCCCACCATGCTTTTGGAATGTCTTTTTTGGACGAGTGCATCGATGGTGCTGCATGCTCATTCATAACAAATACGGCCGGAACTTCTCGCAACTCGGCCGCACGTGTTTGCAGATAGTGTTGGTAGCTTTCCAGATGATATCGGCACTGAGCATCGACCCGCTTTGCGTAATGATTTAGCCACATGGCTTGCTCGGGTAAAGATAGTTCTTCCCAAGTTCGGATGGGGATATCGTTGACGAGACCATCCATTTCGATCTCGGTAAGTGCGACGTCGAAGATTTGTAGTTGCGAAACCACGGCTCCAACCAATCCAGGCTCTCCTTTCCGTGCACCGAAATACATTGGGATGCTTGGATCAACCGCAAACTCCTTCCTGAGATTGTCTTGGACAACCTCGACTTCGCAACGCTTCCCATCCAGGAAAATCCATGTCTCGTCGGCTCGGCTGGAACCAGCATACACAATTCCAATGTGGGTCCATTGATCTGTCGGCACGGTGCTTTTTGTTCGGATCGTTATCGCACTATGGATGCGATGATGCGCTAGGGAAAAAACGAGATGCCCATCTTCAATTGTCAACGCATAGCCTTGTGTACTCTCTGAACGAACTTCTGCGTTGCTGCGATGCAGTACGGAAGCCTTCGTCGTTTCTGCGGGAAGGTGAACTTCCATGCAAATCGAAAATTCGTTTGCCTGCGTAAAGGCACCAATGCGAGGAAAGATGATTGGGTTGATACCATCCAACCTCAAGCCGGAACTACCGCCCCGGCTATCCCATTGGACCATGCCAGCCAAGCTTGCGGGTTTGTCATGGGCTACTTGGTTTGCAATAAGTGCTTTCGATGTTGTTTCCCCATTGCTCTCCATCACGCGCATGGCTGATGGATTGAGATCAAACTCAGCAGCCAGCCAAGC
>CAIXME010000537.1 GCA_903920425.1 uncultured Pirellula sp.
CCCAAGGCTTATGGCGAGGTCGTTGATCCAGCCAGAAGGACCGCAAGCTTCCATGACAACGAGGTCGCATTTAGTCTTCTTGAGAAGAGGTGTAAGGTAGTTTCGTTCGGTAGCAGCGTTGATGAACTCATGTTTGCGCGTTCTGGAATTATAAATGCAACACATGGTATTGAACTTGCCGAGGTCAAGAGCGAGAATGATCATCAGTTTTGTTCCTTGGGTTTGGGGGTGGAATTTTGTGACGTTTCTGCGTCGCAAGCGCAGAGCATGATCACGGGTCAGAGTCGCCAGATTTTATTCAAATGGCTCCCACCCCAAACCCAGGACTTACATGGATTCTTTCTGCATCGAAACATGAATCCACAAACTGTCATTGATGAATCACGTCCGATGCTCACTGAGTTTCTCTGCGACATTGGATTGTGTCGTGAAACCGATTCGCTCGAACTATCGCGACTACTCGCTCCGTTCAGCACTTGGATTTAATTCCAAACCGTTCAAGATGAAGATCGATTCTATCTGGCGTCTCGAATTGGCGCGTTCATCTGCGAGTATATGATTGACTCTGGGCTTGCCGCGCGAACGATTGTCGACAATCGAATTGTGCTTCGTATGCCAATCGCCGACCAAGTGGTACGAGAATTCGATCCATATCCAGTCGCGCTTGGAATTGCAGATAAAAAAACAACTCTGCAACAATTCCTCGATGCACTTTGCAGCAAACAGCCCTAAAATGCAGAACAAAGCCATGCACACGGAGCACTCGAACAAGTGGTTTGGCAATGGTTGCCTCACTCCTCGTGCCAGGTGATGGCTGCCGTTATCCGCCGTCAGCATATCGAGCACAATTGTTGACTAATCCATACGAGTCACCGACAACCGACACTGCGGAAGTTTCCAAGCGTGCTGCCAGTAGACCATCTATTCTGCGAACTGTGCTCTTTGGCTTTGGAGGCGCATTCGTCGGATACATTTTGCTCACTATCCTCGCGAATATGGAGAGTTGGCAATTTTACACCATCCGTAGTACCCTAACCGGCGAAACGGCAATGTCACAAATTACCCAACATCCTGCAGACCGATGGATTGTATTCGGACTATTTGCGTCGTTAGTTTTCGGCGGTGCATTTACGGGGTTCTGGGTTGCGCGCGGCAATGCTCGCAATTCTCCCAAAAAATAGACGGCCAACTTGCTACAATATCCGAACATGGCGGATAACAAAGCCATGCACGCCGAGCTCGCGATCGGCCGGTTTAAACATGGAGGCCTTGCTCGCGCGTGCCGGGTGATGGCAATCGTTACCGCACAACAAACGATTCAACCCAAATCCACGCATGAACGGTGATACTTGGCGTTTCACATCACGCACATCCACGGCGCATCTGAGAGTGATCCTTTACTTGAATCTCTCGATACACTTTACGACGAACTAAAAGAATCTGACAATGAACACACAGACGTAAGCGTAACGCATGAATCAGGGTGGTGTCTCGCAGCATTTAAGAGCGGATTACTGAATTGGGAGAACGTAGAGGACGGTGAGCCGCAACATATGCGCGGAGTGGATCGCGAACAAACTCTTCGTCTATGGCGACAGCTTGCGAGTGGAAACATCGACGAAATCGATCAAGAGAACTGGCAGGACGGGTACGGTTGATTCGGGGCCTTCAGGCCTTGCTAAACATAGACTCCATCTCCAAACACTTGAGTGACGCGGAATTTGCGGTAACAATGAAATGCACGCGAGTTGCGGATCGCGCGTTTTCTGATGGTAAGTCACAAGGCCGCAACCGCGTGAATTCGGTCGTTCGCCAATAGAAACATGCGATGGACGCATCTGAGAAAAAGCGACTGAAAAAACTTGGCAAGCAGCAAGTGGAGGCCCAGTCACGTGAACTCCATGAGCGTCTTCGTGAATCTAACGGTGCGCCTAGCGGCAGCGATGAATGGGCTAACAACTATCGACGGGCAACACTGAAAGAACAAGAGCTACGGCGAACTAAACCTGACATTATCTATGCATCAGAACTCGAACGGGACTTTGTACTCCAACCAATAGAATCACCTGAGGTTCCCGTTCCGACGATTTACATTGAATGCAAGCAATGCCATGACGTGTTGCATTCGTTTCCGACGCGAATCGTGACCTGCTCCTGCAAATCAATCACGCTCTCAATTGAAGATGAACGTCTAATGATTTGTGTTGACCATCCCCACACACTACAATGGGTCAAATTGATCGGGAGAGGAAATTCCGAGCTCGGGTTTATTGACGGCCAAGATCAAGACAAGGTATGCGAAAAGCCTTGGTGGCGATTCTGGCGTTGACGATGGCGAACAAAACAATGCACGCGAGTTGCGGATCGCGC
>CAIXME010000538.1 GCA_903920425.1 uncultured Pirellula sp.
CGCATATTCAGTCGTCAAGGCATCGAGTTCCGCCTCAACTCTTGGGTGGAGAACGCCAGAGTAGAGAACGGAAAGTGCGTTGTTCGATGCAAGGGTGCAGAACCCATCGTATGCGATCGCGTTCTCCTCGCAGCAGGTCGAGTACCGAATTCACAAGGCATCGGCTTGGAAACAGTCGGAATCGCGACCGACAAGAGAGGCTTCCTGACCGTCGACAGCGAGTACCAAACATCCGTTAAGGGTATCTATGCGTTAGGCGATTTGATCGGTGGCGCAATGTTGGCACACAAAGCCATGGAAGAAGCCGTCGTTTGCATCGAGCGAATAGCTGGTATCCACGCGCACTTTAACTATGACTGCATTCCAGCCATCGTGTACACCCATCCTGAGATTGCGACCGTCGGTAAAACCGAAGAGCAGCTCAAGGAAGCCGGCATCGAATACAAAAAGGGAGTTGGGGCATACGGAGCCAATGGTCGCGCCAGAACGTTGGGCGATATCGAAGGTCGCGTGAAGATCCTGGCTGATGCCAAGACAGATCGCGTTCTCGGTGTTCACATCATTGGAGCTCGAGCCGGTGACTTGATTGCCGAAGCAGCAATTGCCATCGAGTTCGGAGCGAGCAGCGAAGATATCGCTCGATCCTGCCATGCACACCCAACGTTGGCCGAAACGATGCATGAAGCAGCGTTGGCTGTCGATGGTCGTGCAATCCACTCTGCTTAATTGCCGCCTGCACTGTACGACTTCTGCTCTGGATTCCCTTTCACTCGCACTTTAACGACGATCACACCATCGATGCCACGCTACAACCCTGCTGTAATTGAACCCAAATGGCAGTCGTTTTGGGAATCCAACAAGACTTTCAAAACGCCAGAATTGCCCAGCGGAGACAAGGTCTACATCTTGGACATGTTTCCCTACCCAAGCGGCGAAGGGTTGCACGTAGGGCACCCAGAAGGGTACACGGCAACCGACATCCAGTCTCGCTATTGGCGAATGAAAGGCAAATCGGTGCTGCACCCTATGGGGTACGACGCGTTTGGTTTGCCGGCAGAAGAATTCGCCATCAAGAATAACGTCCCGCCCCGCGTCAGCACCGAAAAGAACATCGGTGAGTTCACGCGACAGTTAAAGATGCTCGGCTTCTCCTACGATTGGGATCGATGCTTGGCGACGACCGATCGGGAGTACTTTCGCTGGACACAGTGGATCTTTCTCATTCTGTTCGACACGTGGTTTGATGTCGAGCAACAAAAGGGTCGGCCCATCGCAGAACTGCCCATCCCGAGCGACATTCAATCGCAAGGTGAATCTGCGATATCGCTTTATCGAGACCGTTTCCGATTGGCTTATCAAGGAGAAGCGCTCGTAAACTGGTGCCCTGGCCTGGGAACTGTTCTTGCAAACGAAGAAGTGATCGATGGAAAAAGCGAACGCGGCAACCATCCCGTCCAACGTATGCCTTTGCGTCAGTGGATGCTGCGAATCACATCCTATGGCGATCGACTGCTTCACGATTTAGACGGACTGGATTGGTCACCAGGAATCAAAAAACTGCAAGCGGACTGGATAGGTCGCAGCACAGGCGCGGAAGTGGACTTTCCGTTGGTCGACGCAATTGGATTTTCGAATTGGAAGCAATCGCGATCTCAAACGGAGTTCCCTCAAACGCCACCAGACGACGTCCTTCGCATCTACACCACCCGACCTGATACGCTCTTTGGTGCAACGTACATGGTCATCGCTCCGGAGCATCCTTTTGTTCAGAAACTAACAACCTCAGAGCAATCTGACCAGGTGTCGAAATACTGCCAAGCAGCTTCCTTTAAAAGCGATCGCGATAGAACCGAAGGGGACAAGAAAAAGACGGGTGTATTCACCGGCTCATTCGCGATTAACCCTTTGACGGGTAAACCGATTCCTATTTGGATCGCAGATTACGTTTTGATCGGATACGGCACGGGAGCAATCATGGCCGTTCCCGCGCACGACGACCGGGATTTTGAGTTTGCGAAAGCGTATTCGCTACCAATCGAATGCGTGGTTGCGCCGCCGCAAAATGACGCGGACCGAGAAAAGTACCTTCGAGGTGAGAAGTGCTTTACCGGGGCTGGACTTGCTATGAACAGCGGCTCGCTGGACGGGCTTGGAACCGAAGAAGCTAAAAACAAGGTAATTGCAGAGCTCGCATCCGCAGCCATTGCTAGACAAGCAATCAATTACAAGCTGAGAGATTGGCTATTCAGCCGCCAACGATTTTGGGGAGAGCCGTTCCCAATCCTGCACGAAGTTGATGAGTCTGGAAAACCAACCGGGGTAATCCGGGCGGTAGATGCAACCGAATTGCCGGTGGATTTGCCCCAGCTGGAAGACTACAAACCTCACGGACGCCCTGAACCACCATTGGCCAAAGCCGATGATAGTTGGCTGTTCGTCAATATTGACGGGAAACGTTACAAACGTGAAACCAACACCATGCCACAATGGGCAGGGTCGTGCTGGTATTACTTGCGATTCATCGACCCGAAGAACAATGTCGCGATGGTCGATCCCATAAAAGAAAAGGCTTGGATGCCGGTCGATTTATATATCGGTGGGGCAGAGCACGCAGTTCTCCACCTACTTTATGCGCGATTTTGGCACAAAGTCCTATTCGACCGTGGTTATGTTTCTCATCGGGAACCATTCCATAAACTTGTAAACCAAGGCATGATTCTCGGTGAAGTAGAGTTCACCGGATACCAAACGGCTAGCGGCACTTGGGTAAGCACTGCGGAAACAGAAAAAGGTGAGTCCGGGCTGATTCATGCAAAGACCAAAGAGCCGCTGACAAGTGTTGTGGTGAAGGACTCGGACGTCACCAAGATCGGCGATCACTTTGTATTGGTTGCGGACAATTTGATTCGTATCGAAAGCCGCGCGAACAAAATGTCCAAATCGCGTGGCAATGTGATTAACCCAGATCACGTAGTACGAGAATATGGTGCGGATTCGTTACGATTGTATGAAATGTTTATGGGGCCCCTCGAAGCCACCAAACCATGGAGCACCACTGGTGTTAATGGCGTCCGAAACTTCTTGGACCGCGTTTGGCGATTGATGATCGATAGTTTTTCGACGGAAAACAATCTAGTCGACTCCATTCAATCTGTTGAGCCAACTGCTGAACAGAATCGCATGATTCACACCACGATCATGGCGGTGACCAAAGATATTGAATCGCTGGGTTTCAATACAGCGATCGCACGGATGATGGAGTTCGTTAACTTTTTCACAAAGGAAGCCGTTCGCCCACGCGCTGCAATGGAAGCACTCGTCCTTTTGCTTTCTCCGTTTGCACCGCACTTGGCCGAGGAACTTTGGCAAGCTTTAGGGAATAAGCAGTCACTCGCTTACCAGCCCTGGCCAACCTTTGACGAATCATTGACTCGATCCAGCGAAGTAGAAATACCATTGCAAATCAATGGGAAACTGCGTGCTAAGATTGTGGTCGCTGCGGATTCCAACGCGGAACAACTGGAATTGGCTGCAAGAAATCATGAGAAAATTACCGAGTTGCTCGACGGAAAACAAATCGTCAAAGCAATCGTCGTACCCGGTCGCATGGTCAATTTTGTAGTGAAGTAGCCCAGGGTGCGAGCAGCACCGGCGAATATCCAATCTCCATTCGGTGACGAGACGATTACGCTAAAATCCTACCTTTCGCGTCACGAATGGAGTAACGCGATCGTTTCGTGAAGGAATGAGCGTTCAAGCAGCAGAACCGAATGACATTGGAATTGGGTGACAAAGCTTTGTCGAGCTCTATTCAACTAGATGCTTCTAAATAGAGATTAGGGAGTCAACATGCGTCGCCAAGGCATATCGCAACTTTTTGCCTTTTCCGTTTTGTCCATCGTCAGCACGGCCTCCACGCGTTGCGTCGATGCGAACGACTGGAACATGTTTCGTGGCCCCAACGGATCGGGGGTAAACGTTAAACATCCGTTGCCGACCGATCTCACAGCCGACAATTTCGGAGTGGAACAAGCGACTTGGAAGATCGAACCTGGCAATGGAAGCTCTTCGCTGGTTGCCCATGGAGAGAAGCTGTTCTTTACTACATATGACGAATCCATACGATCGCTCAAATGTGTCGATGCAAAATCGGGAAAAGAGCTTTGGAGTAAAGGCATACCCAAGCTTAGAAAAGAGACCGCAACTCCGCCGAATGATCCAGCGACATGCACGCCAACATGCAGTGGTGACCACGTGTGTGCTTTTTTCCCCGACGCTGGCTTAATCGTAACGACCTTGGATGGAGAGTTGAAATGGCAAAAGGACCTTGGTCCTTTTTACAGCATGCATGGAATCAGCGCCTCCCCGATCATTGCTCAGGGGAAGGTATTTGTCACGGTGGATCAGCTGCAATCGCCATTCATCGTCGCACTGGATATAGAAACAGGAAATGAAAAATGGAGGTCCGATCGATTGATTGGCGTGACCGGTGGTTACTCCACGCCCGTCGTGATGAAAATTGGAAACACCGACTTATTGGTTAGCGCTAGCCCTGGTGAAATCGTTGGTTACGACGTGGAAAGCGGAGAGAAGAAATTCTCGTGTGCAGGCGTAACCAATGCACCGGTTGGTCTACCTGTTATTTCTGGAAATCGAATCTTCTTTTGTGAACCACCTGGGCAACCAATCCCCATGGAAGCGCTTGGTCCCGTCGACAAAAACAAAGATGGAGTGATCGAGCTTACGGAAGTGGAGAATTCTGTTGGAACCTATCGCCTCATCGAGCGAATCGACAAAGGATTCGGGAACGGGGATGGCAAAGTTGACCAAACAGAATGGGACAAGGGATTCGGCACTTTTCTAAACAACGGTGGCCTATCCTGTATTGAGCTCACGGAATCAAACGGCGTGATCGACAGTCAGGTTGTATGGAAGTACACCAAATCGACGCCCTATATTCCTTCGCTGGTTCTGCTGGATAAATTCGTCTACATGGTCAACGATGGAGGGATTTTGATCAGCTTTGATGCGGAAACCGGCGACGTCCTGAAACGACTCCGACTAGGTGAAGCGACCGGCCAGTATTATGCATCTCCCGTTTGCGATGGCACTACCTTGGTTTTGGCCAATATGGAGGGGAAAGTCAGCTTCGTCGGGTTGGCAGGCGAAATCAAACCGATGGCGACACTCGATTTGGCAGAACGCATTGTCGCAACCCCTACGATTCATGACGGACGGCTATACATCCGGACCCAGTCGCAAATTTATTGCTTTTCCGCGGATAAAAAACCAGGCTAAGCAAGTCTGCTGCGAACATGATTTGGAATGGCACGTAACGTGCAGTTTTGGTAGCGTTTGGTGGCGATGGCTGCCAATTAGACGCTATCTACCCTCTCCTTTTTGAAGAGTTTTCCAATGTTCATATATCTGCTGTTCATAATCCCACCGACCTTGATCGCTCTCGGAGCACAGTGGTGGTTGCGGTCTACTTACAGTCGAACAAGCCAAATCCCAGCGAGAATGAGTGGTGCGATGGCAGCCCGGCGCATTCTTGATTCAAATGGCTTGCAGAGCATTCCTGTCGAACAAGTTCCCGGCCATCTTTCTGATCACTATGATCCCTCGTCGAAAGTAGTTCGGTTGAGCCCCGAAGTGTATCAAGGTCATTCGATGGCTTCTGTTGGAATCGCCGCGCACGAAGTCGGCCACGCTTTGCAGGACGCCAAGCAATACGCGCCGCTGGTCATCCGAAACTTGGCGGTTCCCGTTGCGAACTTCGGTGGTTCGATTAGCCAGATTTTCTTCTTTGCCGCCATGGGCTTGCTTTTTGCAGGTTTGGCACCGCTAGCCAAGGGGGCGATGCTACTGTTCATTGTCTGCTTCTCGGCGACTGTCATTTTTCAGATCATCAACCTGCCTGTCGAATTCGATGCGAGTTCGAGAGCCAAAAACGAGCTCGTGTCACTCGGTATCGTGAGCGGCCCGGACCTTGGGAGTGTCAGAAGTGTTCTGACGGCAGCGGCCATGACCTATGTCGCAGGGACTCTCCAAGCCCTGTCCACATTGGCGTACTACGTGTTTCAGTTTGCTATGGCGAGTGGAATGGGCCGTAGCGATGATTCCGCATAACCAAACGGGAAACGAACAAGGGATCTGGTCCATTGGCATCTTTCACGGCTCCAGTTTGGACCGATTGACCCAATGGAGTAGCCAGCCAATTGTTAGTGCGAATGATTTCCGCGAGTACGATGGCAAAGCGGTTGCTGACCCCTTTGCTATTCACCATCGTGGCGTCTGGTATTTATTCTTTGAACTTTTCATTCGCGGGCGGTCCAACGCTGTTATCGGAGCGTCTCGTAGCTCGAATTTGGTCGATTGGGAACCGCTTGGAATAGTTCTGGACGAGCCGCATCATCTTTCGTATCCGTTCGTTTTTGAGTACGAAGACGAAATCTACATGATGCCCGAAACCAAATCCCTTCGTAGCGTGTGCCTGTACCAGGCTGTCGATTTTCCATTCCGGTGGAAACGTGTAAAGACGCTTCTTTCGGGAAGATTGATGGATTGCTCGCTGATTCAGCACCAAGGTCGATTCTGGATGTTTGCCGGATGGCAATCGTACTGGCTGCGCTTGTTTCACGCGACGAACCCGTTAGGACCATGGCGTCCACATTGGTTACCGGTACTGCGAAAATACTCAAAATCGTCCAATCGCCCAGGCGGTAGACCCGTTCGATGGAACGGGAACATCGTTCGGTTCTCCCAAGACAATACGCTGCACTATGGTCAGCAACTCAGGGCTTGGCGAGTCTCCCAAATGAACCGACTTTGGTACTCGGAAGCTCCCTTGTTCGACGAGCCCATACTGAAAGGTTCAGGACAAGGATGGAATGCGCGGTGCATGCATCACATCGACCTTTTTGAATCCAGGAATTTTGTCGGCAACAATTCTGATACCTCGTCTCCGCTAAACTCTCCACTGTTTGCTTTCGTGGACGGCTCCGCATAAGCGTGAGGAATTCTTGCCGAGACATTGAACTTCGTCTACTGTTGTGGCAGGATTGGGTACTAGAACGCATAGACTGAACTGGTTTCCTAAAGACAAAAGGACGGAAAAACGATAAGCTCGTCGGTAAATCTTTTTGCTTTTTGCCAATGGAATTCTTGGTCCATGTCCAAATCTGAAAATGCCGTAGAGTCGATGTGCTTTCCCGATTCCGAAGCGCTTCGAAATACTGCCGAACATGTGCGACTTTCACTTGCCAAGAAACGCAAGGAAAATTGGCAACGCTGGGGCGCTTATTTGTCCGAACGCCAGTGGGGCACGGTCCGCGAAGATTACTCTGAAAACCAAGAAGCATGGTTATTTCTACCCCACGACCACGCCAGGTCTCGAGCCTATCGATGGGGTGAAGACGGATTGCTAGGAATTTGCGATCGGGAGGGAAGACTCTGCTTTTCCTTTGCCTTTTGGAATACGCGAGACGCCATTCTCAAAGAGCGTCTTTACGGTCTATCCGGTCCAGAAGGAAACCACGGGGAGGACGTCAAGGAGTGCTATTACTACTTGGATTCTACGCCAACCCATTCGTACATGAAGGGGCTCTACAAATACCCGCAATCGCGGTTTCCCTATGAGGAACTCAAGGACGTCAACCGAACACGTTCACGCACCGAAGGGGAATACGAACTGCTCAACACATCTACGTTCGACCAGAACGCCTATTTCGATTGCGAGATCGAATATGGAAAGTCGACGCCAGATGACATCCTGATCAAGTTGACAGTCCACAATCGGGGTAAGTCCCCCGCTGAGCTACACGTCTTGCCACAACTTTGGTTCCATAACAGTTGGATCTGGGGCTGTAATGATGATGGTTGCTCCAGTAAAGCGAGGATGCGATTAAGCAAGAATCCTGCGGAACCAGACGGCGTAGTACTTTGCGACCACGACACACTCGGACACTTCGAATTTCGCGTGGACGTAGGGTCCGACGGGCAAATGCCATCTTGGTTGTTCACGGAAAACGAAAGCAATCCTAACCGACACCCTGGCGCGCCCACGACCGGGACGTTCTTTAAAGATGCATTTCACGCCCACGTCGTAGACGGTCAAGCGAACGGTTGCGATACGCGGAACTATGGCACCAAATGCGCCGCGCACTACATTTCGGTGATCAAGCCTGGAGAACCTTTGGTCATACGATGCCGCCTGACAGGCATTTCCCCCACGGACCTGGAAGACTCGCCTATCGTTACACCGATCATGGCGCCGGTATTCAGTTCGTTCAAAATCGACACTAGTTTCGACGACATATTGCAAGAACGCAAAAACGACGCAGATGCGTTTTACGAAAGCTGCATTCCCTCCGCATTAACGCCGGAGGAAAAAGCGATCTCACGGCAAGCGTATGCAGGTCTGCTTTGGACCAAACAGTTCTACTATTACGTTGTCGACGGTTGGATTCATGGTGACCCCAACAGCCCACCGCCACCCAAAGGCCGCGATCAAGGGCGCAATAGCGATTGGACCCATCTATTCAATCGCGACGTGATCTCCATGCCGGACAAATGGGAGTATCCATGGTATGCGGCTTGGGACGTCGCATTTCACATGATCCCCATGGCAAGAGTAGACATCGAATTCGCAAAGAACCAGCTCATACTATTCTTGCGAGAATGGTACATGCATCCCAATGGTCAAATACCTGCTTACGAATGGGCATTGAGCGACGTTAATCCCCCGGTACACGCCTGGGCTTGTTGGCATGTGTACAAGCTTAGTGGCGACAAAGAATTCCTGGCTAGAACGTTTCAAAAACTGCTTCTCAATTTCACTTGGTGGGTGAATCGCAAAGATACGCGAGGCCAACACGTTTTTAGCGGCGGGTTCCTTGGCTTGGACAATATCGGTGTGTTTGACCGAAGCAAGCCTTTGCCTGGAGGAGGGACACTGGATCAAGCCGACGCGACCGCGTGGATGGCTTTCTTTTGTGGCAACATGCTGCAGATGGCGCTGGAGCTAGCGGAAGAGAGTCAAGCGTACTCGGACATGGCTAGCAAGTTTTTTGAGCACTACGTTGCCATCGCCGACGCGATGAATTCCTTGCACGGAACAGGTCTATGGGAAAACGAGGATGGATTCTACTACGATCACCTGTATCGCGATGGCCAGAGCACGGCGATGCGTGTCCGTTCGCTAGTGGGTCTCATCCCCCTTTGCTCCAACGTGATCATGTACGACCGCACTTTGCAGCGGCTACCAAGCTTTCAACGTCGGATGAATTGGTTCCTCAAGAACCGGCCTCAAATGGCACAACACATGGCGTACATGGAGCAGTTTTGCCCTGCCGGGACGACCAATGGCATGCGACTACTTGCGATTCCAAGCACAGAACGGCTTCGAAAGCTTCTGTCTTACATGCTCGACGAAAAGGAATTCCTCTCTCCGTATGGAATTCGCTCGCTCTCAGCCATCCACGGCGATGCGCCATTCGTTTTTGAACATGCCGGCGGCCGAGAATCGGTTGCCTATGTACCTGGAGAAAGCAATACAGGCATGTTCGGCGGCAACAGTAATTGGCGAGGTCCGGTATGGTTTCCCCTGAACTACTTGATTGTCGAGTCGTTGCGACAGTACCACGAATTTTACGGCGAAACGTTCCAAATCGAGTGTCCAACAGGCTCAGGGATCCAACTAAATCTGAAGCAAGTTGCTGACGAAATAGAACGGCGATTGGTCACGTTGTTTAAGAAAGACGAGCAAGGCAGAAGGCCATGCCATGGCGACGAATTGCAATATTCGGAAAACAAAAACTGGGAAGACCTCGTGCTCTTTTACGAGTACTTTCACGGAGACAACGGTCGCGGCCTAGGAGCAAGTCACCAAACGGGCTGGACGTCGCTTGTCGCTACGATGTTAGAGCATCAAGCGTCTTGTGCACGGAAATAGGCGAGCCAGCAAATTAAACAGGCTAAAAGAAGAGCCTGTTGGGCAGGTTACAACCGAGGAACACCAGGTCCGAAATGGACCTGGCGGTAAATTGTTGTAGGCGTTTCGATCAGTGAGATCAGTGGGATCGCGACTTGGATTCCGGTGCGACGTTGGTCTGAGTGGGAGCATCCGGCGTTTGGATAGC
>CAIXME010000539.1 GCA_903920425.1 uncultured Pirellula sp.
CGCGCCGAACTCTTCGTTGCACCTGGGGACGATGTTTACGAAGGCATGATCGTGGGAGAAAACGCTCGCGATAATGACTTGTGCGTCAACCCAACCAAGGAAAAGAAACTTACTAACGTACGCGCTGCAGGTAGTGATGAAAACATTATCCTCAAGCCGCACCGTCAGATTTTCCTTGAGGCAGCTTTGGAATACATCGAAGACGATGAGTTGGTAGAAGTGACTCCGAGCACGATCCGCCTGCGAAAAGTCTTCCTCAAAGAAAACGAACGCCGCCGTCAGAAGTCTCCTGGCAGCGAAGTAGCCGTAAGCTAAGGGAATCGCAGCCGGTCACATTGCCGACCTCGCTGGAAACACCTTGCGGTATAATGTTTAGCGGAGCATCGCAAATAGCGGAGCAGCGCAAGCTGCCCGGTCCGATCCGCATGCTTACGTCGCCGTCGTCTAGTACGAATTCAACGACCGATCTGTGTTCGCTAAAAATGAGAGTACCGTGGATAGCGATCTGCGGTACCGGTCGTCGATGATTCTGATGTGAATATGACCATCTACCTCGATAATCACGCTACCACTCGTACCGATCCAGCCGTCATTGCTGCCATGACGATGATGATGGAATCGCATTATGCGAATCCAGGTAGCACAACGCATGAAGCGGGCCGTGCGGTGTCTGGAATGGTTGATGAGTCCATAGGGAAAATAGCTTCGCTGCTGCACGCGCAGCGCGATGAGATCGTGATAACGAGCGGTGCGACCGAGAGCAACAATTTGGCTTTGTTCGGTGTGGCTCTTCATCCCAAGCAAAAACGCCGTCGCATCGTCTCGCTGGTTACCGAACACCGGGCGTTGCTCGACCCGCTAGATCGCCTGGAAAAGCAAGGGTTTGAGATTGTTCGGCTGCCAGTTCTCTCAAACACGAGTGCCTTGGCGGGCGGTGTCGATTTGCAGCGAATCCAAGAAGCGATCGATGAAAACACGGCGTTGGTCAGCATCATGTTGGCGAACAACGAAATTGGAACCATCCAGCCGGTTGCAGAAATCGCCAAACGATGTCGGCATTTTAACGTGGTGTTGCATACCGACGCGAGCCAAGCGGTGGGGCGACTGCCCATCGATGTCGACGCGCTCGGGGTCGACTTGTTGAGTTTTTCGGCACACAAGTTTTACGGTCCGAAGGGAATTGGAGGGCTCTACGTACGGCAGTCCCCGACAGCGGTCCGTCTGCAGCCCCAAATCTTGGGCGGGGGCCAGCAATGGAATCTGCGTTCCGGAACGCTCAATAGTGTGGGCATTGTCGGAATGGCCAAGGCTCTGGAGATCGCGCATGCTGAGATCGATTCCGAAGGAGTTCGGCAATCCCATCTGAGAAATCGCTTATGGGAGTTATTGAACGAGCGCATCGACGGGTTAACGCTCAATGGACCTGCTTGGGAAGAATGGGGTTTGGCTGTCCCCAATCGATTGCCCAACAACTTAAACATTTGTTTTCCCAAGGTAGAGGGGCAATCGCTCATGCTGGAGTTGCCCGAGTTGGCAGTCAGCAGCGGCAGTGCTTGCACATCCGCCGAACCGCATCCAAGTCATGTTTTGCTCGCGATTGGGTTGAGTAATGACCAGGCCCGGTCGAGTTTGCGATTCGGTATTGGCCGATTTAATACCGAGTCGGAAATCAGCATGACGGCCGATTGGATAGGTCGGGTTCATGCGAAACTTGCCTCGTTTGCTGCTTGACCGTCTTTTGAGGCGGATCGACAATAGAATCAAAGATACCGCCGACCATTTTCCTTCCAACGATCTAGAGACCGAATGAGTCTTGCCCCATCTGTCAAATCGACAACCCAACCCGTTGAAACGACTGCGACCAAGCAGGTACCTGACCTTCAGGGGCGCTTCGGCGATTTCGGTGGCCGCTACGTACCTGAGACATTAACGCGAGCGCTGGACGAATTGATTGTGGAATACAATCGAGCCATCGCCGATCCTGATTTCCATGCTGAGCTAAACGAACTGCTGCACCGGTTTGTTGGTCGTCCTTCGCCTTTGTACCATGCAAAGCGATTGAGCAACCAACTAGGCGGCGCACAAATTTGGCTCAAGCGTGAAGACTTAAATCACACCGGTGCTCACAAAATCAATAATACCCTTGGTCAAGCACTGTTGACCCTGCGGATGAAAAAGAAGCGAGTGATCGCAGAAACCGGTGCGGGACAGCACGGGGTTGCATCCGCAACCGCGTGTGCTCACTTTGGTCTTCCCTGCGTGGTTTATATGGGTGCAGAAGACGTGCGACGGCAAAAGCCAAACGTGTTCAGCATGCGTTTGATGGGTGCGGAGGTTCGTCCGGTGGAAAGTGGTTCGCGGACGTTGCGCGATGCCGTTAACGAAGCCATGCGTGACTGGATGTCGAGTGTCGAGCACACGCACTACATCATTGGTTCGGTCATTGGTCCGCACCCGTTCCCGATGATGGTTCGCGATTTTCAAAGCGTGATCGGCCGTGAATGCCGTGAGCAATGTTTGACCGCCATCGGACGATTGCCAGACGCAATCGTGGCTTGCGTTGGTGGTGGCAGCAATGCGGCTGGAATGTTCTATCCGTTTGTCGATGATCATTCCGTGCGATTGATTGGTGTCGAAGCGGGTGGTCGAGGTGCAAATCCAGGTGATCACGCATCGCCGCTCAGCTACGGATCACCCGGCGTTCTGCACGGCTCATACAGCTACGTGATGCAAGACGAAGACGGTCAAACGAGCGATGTGCACTCGATGTCCGCTGGTCTTGACTATCCAGGTGTTGGTCCTGAACACAGCTATTGGAAGGATACGCATCGCGTTGAATACACTTCTTGTCGAGACGACGAAGCGCTCGGCGCGTTTGATTTTCTTGCACGCAACGAAGGCATCTTAACCGCGTTGGAAACCTGCCACGCGGTCGCTAAAGCAGCCGAAACAGCCAAGACCATGTCGCCAGATCAGCATCTCGTTATCTGCCTCTCAGGCCGTGGCGACAAGGATGCAGCGGAATTAGCACGACTTCGCGGTCAGCAATGGTAAAAACGTCTTGATGATTTGGCGATCAGATGCGCACTTGGATCGATCGCCTCGCCGTTTTTGAACGGTAAATGGTACTGCATGCTTCCTTTCCCTTGCCGCGTCAAGCTTGCGGCTGATACTTGATAGAAACGTTGGAACACCAATGACAGCGATCGATGAACTGTTTGTAAAGCTCAAGGGACAAGGCAAAAAGGCCTTCATGCCATTCATCACAGCCGCGGACCCAACGCTTGCATTCACTCGCTTGGTGCTTCGCAAATTGAACGACTTAGGTTGTTCAATGGCCGAGATTGGCATCCCGTATAGCGATCCGATTGCTGACGGACCGGTTATCCAAGCGTCCTACACGCGGGCTCTCGGATCGAAGATCAAGCTGCACGACATTTTTGAGCAGGTTGCTGCGGAACGATCGAACCTCACGATGCCGCTCGTATCCATGGTGAGCTACGCGATCATTCATCGCCACGGCGCCGAGCGTTACGTCGAAGCAGCATTGTCGGCAGGTTTCTCCGGTGCCATTGTGCCTGATTTGTTGGTAGAGGAAAGCGAACAGCTCGCTCGCATCTGCAAAGCCAAGCAATTCAATCTGATTCAACTCGTAACGCCCACCACTCCGCGAGAACGTGCGCTACGGATTGCGGAACAGTCCAGCGGGTTCCTCTACTTTGTCAGCGTAACGGGTATTACAGGTGAGCGAACAGAACTACCGCCCGACCTCGTCGATCGCGTTTCGTGGTTGCGAGAGCGAACTCCGCTTCCGATCTGTATCGGGTTTGGAGTATCAAAACCGGAGCACGTCAAGCTATTAGCTCCTGTTTCGGATGGCTTAATTGTGGGGTCCGCAATCGTGCGATTGATGGAACAAGCAACGCAATCGGAATCCGCTGCCCTGGCATCGATCGAATCCCTCGTAACGAGTTTGCTCAAGGCAATGGAGTAGTGCGATGAAGATCCCCATCCCGTTCAAAGACCTTTTGCCCATCGAGACCGTTAAGCAGCTTTCGCAATTGGTCGGCCAACCAGCGTTAATGTCCGCGCTCAAAGACGCTGCGCAAAAGCTAGGGATCAAGGATCCGCTGCATTCGAATAACTTGCAGCAAGTGCTGCAGCAAGCGGGTCGTTGGATGGAGAGCATTTCCGATCCATGGCTTCGCAGTGCTCATCCCGGTTTGACTCCAGGCATCAATGCAACGGGTGAACTCTTTTCAAACCGTTGGTGCACGCAACGCATGGGATCGGAAGCGATATCCCAATTGCATCATTTGCAAAGTCGCTATGCCGAGGTTACCAAACTGGATTTGCAATGGCGCAATTTAATGATTGGTTTGACGGGTGCGCAATCGGCGTTGGCGGTCCCCAACCTCTCCATAGCGATGCACCTCATCGCAATGGCGAGGAACAACGATGCACCTGTTAAGCCTAGATGGGTGTTGCCGCGGGTGGACTGCATTCGTTTGCCGCAAACAGGTACAGCCCACGGAGGCAACATGCGATCGATCTTGGATCTCGCAGGTTGCAAGGTCGTCGAGATTGGGACAAACCAGGATTGTTCGCAAGAGGACTTTAATGAAGCGATGCAGCAAACCGAGAGTATTCTGTTGCTTGCGTCACCGAACTCGCTTTCAATCGAGTTGCAGGCTTCGCACCGCGAGATCGCTATCGCTGCCGCAAAGAATGCTGGGGCGACAACCGTAGAAATCATGCTCAACGCAAGCATCCATGACCTCACGGGGCTCAACATTCCCTCCAAGCCGATTTCCGATTGCTGGGACAAGGCGTCTCGCGCTGACCTGTTGATCGTTCCTGGTGACATGCTGCTTGGTGGACCAGAATGCGCTGTCATTTTGGGGGATATTGGAATGCTGGAGTCGCTGCAAAAAATAGCCGATATCGCTGGACTGCACGCAAGCAATACAACCAAGGCGGCATTGCTGCGAACTCTTCAAGCGTCGGATACGTTCGAAAAATGGTGCCAGCTGCCGATCGGTTTGTCCTTGAGTATCGGGCTCGGAAATTTGGACAACCGAGCAAAGCGCATATCGCAGCAGTTGACTGGAACGCAATTCATCGATCGGGCTCACGTCGTCACCAAATCCTGCAAAATGGGGGCTGGCGCTTGGAGCGGAGTCCGTCTTGAGTCGAGCGTCGTGCAGCTATTTCCCAAGGAATTGACCCCTTCAGCCCTCGCGGACAAGCTTTCCGCGGGTGATTTACCGGTCTGGGGGAATGTTCAATCCGATCACGTCGAGTTGGTTATGCGATCGGTGGAGCCAGACGAAGATCGATTGCTAGTACAGCAAATCGCCCCTTCCACCTAAAATATCTACGAAACTCGATTTTCTGAGCCATCCGGCGAATGTATAAAGAATAGACTTTTCGTCGGATCCTTTGTGTTGGGAGAGTAGAGTATCGTGAACTCTGTCAGACCTGTATGCGCTTTACTCTCGTGTTTGATCACGACCCATGTTGCTTTTCTAGTTGAGATTCCTCGTGCGCATGGACAAGTCGCCGCGGTAACCGCGTCTTCGAAACGCACGCTGGTAGACGCTTTGAAAGCCATTGATTCCACGAGCGAACGCGAGATGGAATGGGTAACCGCATTCTTGGAAAAGAAAGTGCAGGACGCTCCTGGTGATGCTTTTGCAAATTGCCTTATGGCGATCGCGCAATTTCGATCGCAGGAATTTGACAAGGCCGTTGTTTCGTTGGATCGAGCCAATACGCAAATCGCGTTACGAACAACCGCTGGCAAGTTTAAATTGCTATGCGCTATCAATACCGATGACAAAGAACTTGCTAACAAGTTGTTTGGTCATTTGGTAGATGCCAGTCAACGTGAATCCACACCTATTGCTACACGCAAATCGTACTGCGAGTGGCTCGGAGAAATCATCGGTACACTTGATTCCGCCGAAGCGAAATCGCCCATTGATGAGCAGGAGTTAGCGAACGCAAAGAAGTCTTTGCTGGGCCTCGCGGAAAAGGGGCTGAGCAGTGCGTTTGGTGACCAGTATGACATTGCCCGCGCAAAAGCCGATCGGACACGCCAGACACTCGCTCGATTCAATGAAATGGGACGCGATGCGGCAGTTCAATCGAATCAAGCTGCAACGATGCGAATCGCAAAGCTTGAAGCGGATTTAGACGAAGCCACCATGAAAGCCCGAGAGCTTTCCAATGAACAAGAGGCTACGCTCAAATCCCTGCGCATTCAATTGGCATCCGTCCGTAATAGCTTGTCCGCGTTAGATGCCGAATGGAACCTCGTAACACCTGGCATGCCAGGGCAGATGGTAACGCCGATCCCTCCGAGGCGCGAACTGATTTACGTCAATCTGTATCAGACGCGTTTGATATCGGAGTATCGCAACGGCCGATACTACGAATATCAAATTCAAGAGCGACGCCCACAATGGGATATTGAGACGGAGCGCAATTCTATTTTCGAATCTCAAATGGCAACCTATAGCAGCCAAAATTCGCTTTACCAGCAAAACCAACGCGACTTAGCCGCATGGCGACAAAGAGACGATGAACGTCGCCGCGA
Organism: uncultured Pirellula sp.; assembly: GCA_903920425.1. Classification (GTDB taxonomy): domain Bacteria; phylum Planctomycetota; class Planctomycetia; order Pirellulales; family Pirellulaceae; genus JBKCUI01. The sequence goes on from CAIXME010000539.1 coordinate 6,602, forward strand.
CATCTCGGATCGCCGACAAGAATTAGAGAACAATGCATCGCAAGTTCGAACGCAAATCGAGATTGTTAATTC
>CAIXME010000540.1 GCA_903920425.1 uncultured Pirellula sp.
ATCCAAACGATACGTTCCTTCGCTCGGCGCCACGCTTGCCGGCTTCATGCAATTCTCTGGTGTTACGTAAGTGAACTGCTGATTGAGCAATTGCCATTTCTCAGGCTGGGCCGCAATGTTGTCATTGAGTCCAACGCCAATTGGAAACAATCCGCTGCTGGCTGTTTTCAAAGTCGCCGACGTATCTTGATCTTGTGCGAACACCCATCCACAAGTCGCAAAGCTGGCGAAAAGACACATCCATAAACGCTGGAACAATTGGTTACTCATAGGGGATCACGCTTGTAGTAGGTTGAAATTTCTCGAAAGCTGGGTACGAAAAAACGCTTGCCTGCGCTTTGCGAATCATCATTCGCTGCGCAAGCAAGCGGTATAGAAATGAGGGTCTGAGTTTTCCCGTCGGGGACTACTTGACCTTATCCAAGTAGCGATTTAACACATGCTCAATCAACTCTTGACGTCCGCTCGCGTTCTTGGCCGAGTCACCCTTGGGCATAATGTACGATTCGAGGTCTTTGAAATTGACGGCTCCCGATTCGATTTTGCGTCCCAAATCGCTGTTCCAGCTGGAGTAGCGATCGTCCACGAACTTGTCCAAGGCGCGATCGGCTCGGATCGCGGCCGCAACCTTTAGCCCCTTGGCAAATGCGTCCATGCCGCCGATATGGGCATAGAACAGGTCGAGCGGCTCGAAGCTCTCGCGTCGAACTTTGGCATCGAAGTTCACTCCGCCCGGTGCCAATCCATACTTGAGCAAAACCAACATGATCTGGGTCGTCAGATAGTAGTCCGTTGGGAACTGGTCGGTATCCCATCCCAACATCAAGTCACCGGTATTGGCATCGATGGAACCCAGGCCGCCTTGCATGCCAGCGTATTCCAATTCGTGCATCATCGTGTGCCCAGCCAAGGTTGCGTGGTTCGTTTCGATGTTCAACTTGAAATAGTCCATCAAGTCATATGCACGCAAAAAGTTCAAACATGCTGCTGCATCGGAGTCATACTGGTGCTTGGTTGGCTCCTTTGGTTTCGGCTCGATCAAGAATTGGCCTTTGAAGCCGATCTCCTTCGCGTAGTCGACCGCCATATGGAAGAACCGTGCCAGGTGATCCATCTCGCGCTTCATGTCGGTATTGAACAAGTTCTGGTAGCCTTCGCGACCGCCCCAGAAAACGTAGTTCTCACCACCGAGTTCTTTAGTAACCTCGAGAGCCTTTTTCACTTGAGCTGCAGCGTACGCGTACACTTCGACATTGCATGTGGTCGCGGCACCATGCATGAAGCGTGGATTGCTGAACATGTTCGCAGTGCCCCACAGCAGTTTTACTCCGCTGCGTTGTTGCTCTTCTTTGAGCACGGCAACGACCGCGTCCAAGTTCGCATTCGATTCTGCAAGCGTCTTTCCCTCTGGCGCAATATCGCGGTCGTGGAACGCATAGTAAGGAACGTCCAGCTTTTCAAAGAACTCGAAAGCGACTCGTGCACGGTTGCAAGCATTGGCAACCGACTCGGACCCGTCATCCCAAGGACGCAACATCGTTCCACCACCGAACGGATCACTGCCCGTCCCCCGGAACGTATGCCAGTAGCATACCGTGAACCGCAAATGGTCCTTCATGGACTTGCCTTCTACTAGTTCATCCGGGTTGTACCAACGGAAAGCCAACGGGTTCTCCGATTGTGGGCCTTCGTAGCGAATCTTGCTGACATCAGGAAATGCGTTCACGCTTTATTCTCTATCGTTAGAAATGTGAATCTCGGACCTACCGGTGGTCGCGATGCCAGATATTGTTGCGGCAAAAGGCCTTTTCATCCAGGAGAAGTTGCGCATCGCAACATAGCTTTTTCACCGAGCCAAAAGAGGCTTAGAGGCAGACAAGCCACCATTGTAGTGCATATTTTGAATTCATCGTTCCAAAGCGGAATGCATTAGCTAGAATTCAACTGACGTTCCGAAGACTTTTTACGCAAAATCATCGATGCAAAAAAGACGATCCATCGCGCTGCTTGTCGAAACCTCCAACGCCTATTGCCGTGGGCTATTGGAAGGGATTTTGGACTACGCACAGCGGCAAGGGAACTGGTCGGTATTGTTGCCAGAGCAAGAGCGAGGCGCAACGCCACCCGTTTGGTTGTCGCGTTGGCAGGGAGATGGAATTATCGCCCGGATCGAGACCGAGAGTATCGCTTCGGCTCTGCGCAAGATAAAGATCCCGATCGTTGATCTGAGCGCGGCTCGCTACATTCCTGGTATCCCGTGGGCAGAAACCGACGACGACGCCATCACGCGATTGGCGATCGAGCATTTCATGGAACGCGGTTTTTCGCAGATGGCCTATTGCGGTGACCCAGGATTTGAGTGGTCCGGACGTCGATGCAAGTCGTTTCGGGAACACGCTCGCTCTCGCGGACTTGTTTCCTACGAATTTGCGACCTCACATCGCTATGATTCGGAATACTCCGTGGATGCTGAAAAAGCCAAACTGTCGAAGTGGCTGCAGACATTGCCCAGGCCCATCGCCATCATGGCTTGCTACGATCTCCAAGCACGATTGATCGTGGATGTTTGTCGG
>CAIXME010000541.1 GCA_903920425.1 uncultured Pirellula sp.
CCCTATGGACCGTTCTGCATGCAGGAAGCAACCAGAAGTTTAGAACCTACTGCCGCCGCTGAATCGGCGACCGCAGTGCCATCCGATCATCGCGACGTAACTCACCAGCGTACGCAAGCGTTCGCGGTTCTCCTATTGCTCGTTATCGGTTGGACGTGCATCGCGTGGATTCGCGACGCTTCGAAACCGATCGAGCAAAGCGAACATCTACCAAGCGATTTTGTGATCGACTTGAACATCGCCACCCTAGAGGAGCTGAATCTGCTGCCGGGTGTTGGGCCGAAACTTGCGCAAGACATTTTGGAGTATCGAAACGAACATCATCGATTTCGATCCGTGGACGAGTTGTCCAACATCCGCGGCATCAAAGGAGCGCGATTAACGGCCATGCGAAAGCATCTGCATGTGGCGGGGGAATAGGGGCGAGGAGGGAAGATCCAGCGCGTGGCATCTTTGTAGCTCGCCAGTCACGCAATCCATCGGGGCAAGCCCGATGGTGTGCTGAGAGCAGCGTAGACAGCCCCGATAAAGCCACACCTGGCCCTGTGCCAGGTGAGCTATGACTGAGAGGCTACAGAACCCCCGCCCCGCTCCTCCTTCTTACGCCCATGGCCGAAGGCCAGGGGGGAAGAAGGGGTATTAGCGCGTGGCATCTTTGTAGCTCGCCAGTCACGCAATCCATCGGGGCAAGCCCGATGGTGTGCTGAGAGCAGCGTAGACAGCCCCGATAAAGCCACACCTGGCCCTGTGCCAGGTGAGCTATGACTGAGAGGCTACCACGCCTCCGCCATAAACTCCTCCCCCGTTTGCTGGCTGACAACCTTATCCAATACCGTTAAACTTACCGCTTCATTTTGATGGTTCGACGCATTTTTGGATTCGTGATATGTCTTTAGAAAACGCAGCAGACAACATCGATGCCCCCGGAACAGAGTTGGGGTCATCGGTCGATAGCAACCAACACGGCGTTAAGGACTACACGATTCGTGTCTGGCCCGTTGTGGTCCTCGCGATCAGCGGGTTGGTCTGCATGACTGTTCCCACGCTGCTTGGGGCGGATGATTCGTTTCGGTTCATGACGTTGGCGTTCGGTGGGATGTTGCATCTGCTGTTGCTGGCGATGTGGCTGTTGTTTCTATCCGGCATCCGATGGCTTGATCGATTTCGATTTCTCTCTCTCGGCCTTTTTGGATTGGTCACCGTGTTTGTGGTCCAAGACCGCTCGCTCGGCATTCTCGTCATTCTGTATGGAGTACCCATCGCAGCCGCTGTATTGGCGACGGTGTTACTTTTGACAAGAGCCGTACCAACTCCCAAGCGAAAGTGGATTGCTTTTAACTCATGGATTATTCCTTTGGCTGCATGGCTGGCGTTGGGCAGTGATGGGATGCTGGCCAGTTTTGCTCCTGAATTGAGATGGCGTTGGACGCCAAACGCCGAGATGCGAGCAGCGCTTAGCAAGAAACGTGATTCGCTTGGAGACGCAAAGAAAGAGTTTCGCGAGGTCGCACTGAAACCAGGCGACTGGCCACGTTTTCGCGGTGTGCACAGCGATGGGCAAGCGGAAGATGGAGGATTGAAGATCGAGGATTCGATGAAAGCGAGCTTGGTCTGGAAACAACCCATCGGCCCCGCTTGGTCTAGCATGATCGTGGTGGACGGATTGCTGTACACCCAAGAGCAACGCGGCGAATTCGAAGCCGTCGTGTGCATGGATGCCGCCACGGGTGCTGAGGTGTGGAGTTACCAATACCAAGCAAGGTATGTCGACACCACGCAAGTCTCAGGCGTTGGACCTCGCAGCACCCCAACTTTTGCCGATGGAAAGATCTACACCGTCGGTGGGACGGGGATCGTCTACTGCTTGAAGGCTTCGAACGGCGATCCCATTTGGACGCATGATTTGCGAGAGGACTGCAACACCGAGATGGCCATGTGGGGCTTTTCCACTTCACCGGCTTTGAGCGACGGCAAGTGCTTTATCATCGGTGGTGGCAATCGAAAGGATGCCATGGATGTCATTTGCTACAACGCAGCAACAGGCGAAGAGAGTTGGAAGACGAGCGGTACGGGAGATTCGTATAGCTCGCCGCAGCTTGTCGAGCTATGTGGTGAAAAGCAAGTGGTCTCCTCTGTCGGGGCCAGCATAGTAGGTCGAGATCGCGAATCAGGAGCCGAACGTTGGCGAATCCAAGGAGCCGGGATCGGGAACGTGATGCTGCAGCCGTTTCAGTTTGGAGCGGACCAGATCTTTGTCGCTAGTGGTGAAGGTGACGGCAGCTGCTTGTACAAAATCATACGCAATGGAGATCAATGGCAAGCGGATCGCAAATGGAGCAGTTCGCGATTGCGGCCCGATTTCAACGACGTAGTCTTGGTCGATAAAATGTTTTTGGGGTTAACCAAGGGCTTGTTGACATGTATCGATTCCGAGAATGGCGAGATGCTGTGGAAGAAGCTGCGTTTTGCCAGCGGCCAGCTGATCGCACTGCCAGGCCACAGCGCTGTTTTGGTGGTGAGCGAACAAGGAGAACTGAGTCTGGTCCAGGTTGATCGCAGCGGGCCCAAAGTCGTCCATTCTTGGCAAGGCGTCGCAGGGAAAACGTGGAATCACCCGGTCTTGGTCGGCAAACGCGTCTATTGCCGTAGTGCCGAAGAGATCGCTTGCTACGAATTGAATTAGGAGGGGTTTTTTGGTCGCCTTTCGCTCCGCGAAAGTTGCGTTGGGAGTAAACACACTTTCGCAGGAG
>CAIXME010000542.1 GCA_903920425.1 uncultured Pirellula sp.
CGCAAACCATCCGCCAAGCTGCTAGCCCCGCAAAATCGAACGGCGATCAAAGCAAGGTTAGTCGCGAGACCCTCCTCGATTACCTCGTACAAGCCGCCAATACGATGCGGCGAGTGGAGCTGGGTGTCGGGATTGCCGGCTGGCTTTGCGTTATTCTTTTGGTATTGCTCGCCTCCATCCTGATTGACCATTGGTTGTGGCCACTTAACACGATCGCAAGATTCGCGATTTTCGCGTTCTTGATCGCATGGACAGTGTGGTGGGTTCCACGTCGAATCGTTCCCCTCCTCTTCAAGACAATCCATCCGGAACATGCAGCGAGAAAGATCGAATCGCAATACCCTGAAATGAAAGAGAGCCTGATCAGCTGGCTCCAACTCTCTACCTCGGACGCGACTGCACCCAAAGGAGTGCTCGCAGTGGTGGGACGATTCGCTGTCCGAAACCTGGGTGGTCAAGATTCAAACAACATCGTCGACGCTGCTAACCTCATTCGACTATCTGCACTGTTGTTTGGCTTTTTGCTCTCCGGTGCCATTTATGTTTTTGTATCTCCCAAGAGTGGTGTCACTTCCCTATCGCGAGTGTTGATGCCATGGGCTGAGATCGCTCCCGCAGCTCGAGTGCGGATCATTACCGTAACGCCGGGCGCCACGACGATCACTCAGGGGTCCAGCGTTCCTGTCGAAGTTACCGTGCGTGGAATGCTGAAAGGTGACGAAGTCTTTCTGCGGTACGATCTTTCTGATGGGCAACAAATCGGTCAACGCCTCAAAATGCTGGAGGACCTCGAAGGCATCAACTATCAGTTGATGTTCGGGAAGAGCTTTGGCGGGATTCATCAACCACTACAGTATTGGATCGAAGCAGGCGACGCAAAAGCGGGTCCCTTTTCACTCGATGTTCAGGTTGTTCCTATCGTTGTGATCGATCGACTGGAATTTACTTATCCAGCTTATACCAAACTAAAGCCTCGCACGGTGCAACAAGACGGCGCGATTGAAGCTCCCGAAGGAACGAACGTTCGACTTTACGCTCACGCGAACCAGGCGATGGCTAAATCCCGAATCGAATTCGATCCGGTCGTAAATGACGGAGTCTACATTAGTTCAAGTCGATTGTTAGAGCTGGAAACCAACGACACGCAAGTCTCTGGTTCATGGCTGTTGCAGCTGGACAGCAAGAAAACCAACCCCACCAATTCAACTTATCGGATCCGATCCACCAACTCGTTGGGTGAATCCAATGGTGATCCTGTTCTCTACAAAGTAAAAGTCATCGGTGACCTGCCTCCTGAAGTTCGATTGCAAAGCGATCTTCCCTCGGTCATTGATATTCCAATCGATGGATCGCGTGAAATTGAATTGCGGGCCGTGGATCCTGATTTTGGCCTGACCCAATTGAGCGCGATTGCTTATCAAGCTTCGGAGTCCGCGACTAAAGAAAAGCATGTCCTTTTCTCAACTCCTGTATTCGACAACCCGGCTGGCACAACCGGACAGATCGTTCGCGTGTTCGAATTCAAGCCTGCAGACCACGGACTCAAGGTCGGCGACAAGATCGTGTTTCAAGGTTTTGCGTTAGATAACCGCTGCAAACCTGGCTCGGATTCCGCAGAACCTAACCAATCGACTTCGGCACCTCTGGGTATTCGTATCGTTGCATCGGAAACGTCCCCACCCAAGGGCGAGACCGATGCAAACAAAACCAACGAAGACGACGCAAACAAAAAACCAACCAATCCCAAACCGGACAACCAGGGCAAAAAACCATCGCAAAACAAAAACAACGGCAAACCAGATAAGCAACCGCGCGGTAACCCGCCCAACGATCCTGGCGAATCTAGCGATCCGTCACAAGGCAATGACCCAAGCGATCGGCAAAACTCCTCGCCTGATAATAAAACGTCGAAACCCAGAGATAATTCCAAGGGCAATAACAAGCCATCCGACAAGGACAAGTCTAAGCAAAAGAATCCAAATGATTCGTCCAACCAAAGTGAAGGTGGTGGCTCGGAATCGGAAGGAGATTCGCAAGGAGATGAATCCAGCAGCAGTGGGGCCAGCAGCGGCAACTCCAAGAAGCAAAAGGGCAACGGAGCAAAAGCCAAGCCAGGTGACGCAGATGCCACGGGCAGCGAAAGCGAAGCAGACGACTCAAGCGATCCGTCTGACGATAGTTCTGCATCGCCAACTGGCAAGTCAAACACGCGCGGCAGCAAAGGCAGCTCCGGAAAGACGATCGAATCCGACGGAAGCGAATCGTTGGACCAAGAAGATGCCGAACAAGGACAAAGTGATAACGCGCCAAAGCATGACGGAAAGCGGTTCGAGATCATCGAAAAGATGCGTCAAAAAGAACTGAATAACGCCACCAAGAATTCCGAGCAACCCTCCGAGTCTCCAAACGAAAACAAGCAGCCCAGCGAAGGCAAACCCAGCGAAGGTAAGCCTAGCGAAGGCAAGCCAGGTGAAGGCAAGCCAGGTGAAGGCAAGCCAGGTGAAGGCAAGCCAG
>CAIXME010000543.1 GCA_903920425.1 uncultured Pirellula sp.
GGAACCGTCGAACAAGGATTGCAGTTTGGCATGAGCCATGGCGCAGATAGTCGGAATTTCCGAGAAGGGGAGCGTATCCCGTTTTCAATGTTTGTTCGCAATGCAAGCAACGAAGTGCGTTTCATATCCGTTACCAACGACTTCGATTCTGATGTCGTTGATCTAACGGATTCCGACGGGAAATCGATACCGGTACAGAAATCTGAATGGTACCCATCATTACATGAGGGAAGATTTCATTCCTGTTTCTGCGAGATGCTTGAACCGGGCGAGGTGATGGCATTTCGGCAATCTGGCTTGGGGCTTGCTTTGCCAAAGTCTCCGAAAACTGAAACGACGTTAGGTTCATTTGGCCCGGCGGCCGATCGACCAAATTGGCTCGCTCCTAAGGCAGGAAAGTATTCACTTAAACCGTCCAACGCGATTCAGTTCGGGACAACAAGCGACCGGTCCAACCTATGCGACGTTAGCCTTAGTACTGGCTCAATTCAATTCGAGCTCATAGAGAACAAATGAGAAATGACTGAACTCATCCTGCGGCTCTCGTTCAGCATCTCGACCGCGTCGGCAGGCGCTGAGCCAGCGTGTGCGAACGCTGCCGAGTTTATCATCGCGCGGTTGGGCGCATCCGTTTAAGGATGGCAACGGTCGGTGGGCAGGACTCATCGTGAACATCGCGGGGGCCACGAGATGACAGGCTCAACTCATAGCGAATGCCCTTGTTCTACTTTGCATAGCTGACTACATCCCTAGGAGGGGGCAACAGCGTGAGCATGTTGCAAGAAATCCCTTAGTTCAGGAGCCAATAGCTCCTCTCCCTCATCTGCCACAAAGTGTCCAACTTTCTCGAATCTCGACACCCTGGCGTTAGGAAACATTTTGGTCCATCGATCAAGGTTTCGAGAGCTAATTAGAGCGTCGCTCATGCCCCAGGCTAAAAAGATAGGCAGCGACGCGAGATTGGGTAGATCTTTCCTATGCCAGCACGGGAGATCAAAGTCAAGTAACGTATTCTTGAACGAAAGCAGGCCGTAACGCTCACCTGGCGAACGGAAAGCTCCTTGATAAGCCTTGTGCTTCTGTTTGGTGAGTGGGCTGTGTTTACCCCAAGCCATTTTCAACAATACCTTGGGGGAAAAATTCATATTTAGGTACAGCCAATTCATCATGCTCGAACGCAGTATCCATAGCTGGGAACGCATTTGCGGTTCCGACTCGATCAATGGCCAGGCCCAAGAGTTAATTATCGTCAGCGACCGGATCGAGAACGTTTGGTCCAATGCCAAAGGAAGGCCGATGACACCACCAAAGTCGTGCACCACCAAGTGAAACGACTTGATCGACAAATGCGACAACAATGCTCTCAGTCGAGAAGAATGCGATTCGATGGAATAGTCCGCATCTTTTGGTTTGTCGGAACCTCCGAATCCTAGGTGATCCATCGCCAAACATCGGTACGTATCTTTCAAGCGATCTATCAGTCCAACATATTCGAGAGATGACGTGGGAGTACCGTGAACAAACACGATCGTTTCCCCATGCCCTTCATCGCGATAGGCGAGTCGCCCATCCGGATGTTCCCAAAACTGGATACCAGAGTTACTTTGAGTCATAAATTCCAATCAGTTGAGTAAGTGCTAACTTGAGATCAGCAAAAGTCTTCTTGCCAATTTTCGCTTCGTAAACCGATTCAATCTTTGAAATCGCAGCAATGCATGTATTCAACAGGCGTTTTCCTTTCGGGGTAAAAATAACGAAATGAGACCGAGCGTCTTCTGAATTTGGCTGACGCTTTATGTAGCCTTTTGCCTCGATTGTTGCGATGCTCTTGGCTATTGCCTGCTTCGTAACGCCAGCCAACTTCGCAATTTCAATAGAAGTGCTGCCTGTCGGCCGAACAAACCTCAAAACGTTCAAATCGGCGGGCGTCACATCCGAGTGTCCCTCTGTTTCGAGCCGGCGAATTAGGTCGTCTTCGAACGCTCGAAAGAGCAAGATCAAAAAACGGCCGAGCGGTTGATTTTGATCTACCGAATCAACCAGTATTTTTCGGGGGTCTAGATTGCTGTCCATGGAATCAGTATAGCCAATCGCTCCACATAGTCAACCCGGTTGACTATGTGGAGAATTCGTCCTTTATGAAATATCAGGCCAAGGCTCGCAACAGATAGCAAGCGCTGCACATCGAATGATCTGGCCGGCGCCTGCTTAGCCGTCAATAATAGAGTGTCGTTTCTGCCATCTTCCTTCGGAGTCTACGCGATTTCTCAACCAATCATGTTCGAGAACGAATACCGCAAACGAATCAACATAGTTGTTGAGCACATCGACGCTAACCTTGGGCAAGCCTTGACCCTCGATGACTTGGCCGATGTTTCGGGAATCTCAAAATTTCACTTACACCGCTTGTTTCACTCGTTCGTCGGTGAACCTCTGGCAGCCTTTATCAGACGGCAGCGGCTTGCACGCGGATACCGTCTGAACAGCGATTCGAAGCTTGGTAGAGGCGAAGTGAACGGACTCGGCTACCGTTCGATGTCGTCATTCATTCGCGCGTTTCGTAGTTTGTTTGGCGCAACTCCCGGTACGCTGGCAGGGTACCACGGCCCTACGTTGACTTCGCAACTAAGTCAAACTGCGGAACCTCGCCAGATTGTTTTGATGCCAGATCGACTAGAAGCCATCCAGCCGGCTTTGGTATTTGGCAGTTTACAGCGAGGCTATTACAACCGCGGCTTCGAGCAAACCGCTCGACGTGCCTTTTCAACGGCATTAAAGACCGCTGCGCAACTCAAGATCAGCTCTTCGCTTGGCATTGGAATTGGACTCGTCTTCGACGATCCAGACTTCACAGACCCTAATCGCATGGAGTTCTTCGGAGGCTTTGAGCTCTCGCATCCTTCAGCATCGATTGATCCGAAACCTTGTGAGCTGCGGCCTCTGCAACCAGGACCTGTAGCGATTTTTGTGCACCGTGGTAGCTACCGATTTCTGTGGCAAACCTGGAACGCTGCTTATCGAAACTGGCTACCTCAATCCGGCTATCAACTTCGCGATGCACCGGCCACGGAACGTTACCTGGTGGATCCACGAAATGCCAAAAGCGAGCAAGACCTCATCACGGAAGTTGTCATTCCCATTGAATCAACCTCTCCTTCAGCTCATCCCCTCTAGCCAAAGAGATCTTATGAAGCGACTCTTCATCTTTATCAGCTGCGCGGTTTTGCTTCTCGGGATGGCCACTCTTTTGATTCCCGCGACACGCACAGCCACTCGCACTACACTATTGCCCGCTGCGCGTAAGCAAGTCTTCCAAGCAGTAACGCAGGTTGAGGATCCAAGTTGGCGTCCGTCCGTTGGCTCGGTACGCGTTCTCAAGACGGAAGATGGCCATGAAGAATGGCTTGAAATTTCTAAGGATGGACACGAACTACTGTTCAAAACGATCAACAAGGTTGAGCCGGAATTGTTCGAAATCGAGTTCTCCGGTAATCCATCGATTCGCGGGCATTGGAGCGGTCGATTCATTGAGCAAGCCGAGAACGAAACCCGCGTTGAGTTTACCGAAACAGTCACGGCTGGCAGTTGGCCTTCCAAAGTATTGAGCTTCCTCTTCTTTGATCTGGACTCGACATTGGATACCTATATCAACGATCTGAAGCATAAACTAGAAGGTGCAGGCCATGAGCAAGCGAGCCGTTAACAAAGCGCAGCCGCCATCGGAACCCAAGGTGAAGGTCTTGGAGACGAACTTTGCGGATATGAAGGCTGGGCAAACGATGGTAGTTCCTACGCCCGAACTAGTCCGAAGCGTCATTGAAGCTACGTCGGAAGGCATGCCATTTTCTTTATCAGACTTAAGGCAAGAGTTGGCAGCACGCGCGTCGGCTGAGGTCGCCTGTCCCGTGACGACAAGCATTTTTCTTCGAAAACTAATCGTGACGGAGTGGTCGAAGCACCAGACGTTGCTGTCTGGCGATCCAGACATTTCGCTAAAGGCGATGTTTCCATTTTGGCGAGTGGTCGATCCGAAAATGCCCCTCTACAAGAAACTCGATCCAGCGATTCAGTCGTTCGTCCTCACCCAACGCGATCGCGAGAGCATCTCTCAAAATTAAATGCGTTTCAACTATCTTTGCTCACGCCCCCATCACTCGTTCGGAACGTTTGAAACCCTGATGCGATTTGCGAGGGAGATCATGCCACAAAAGCCGCCGAGGCAATAAGACGGTCAATAACCCAGAGTCGTTTCTCAGTGGCCAGCGTTAACCTAAGAACAACACCGATTTACCACGACATCGTGAAAGTATTTGACTTTGATTGGCCCAGAGAGGAGATGTTTTGGCAAGTGTTGAGACCGGAAATCAAGTCTCGGGAGAGTGGTTGAGCCCCCGGGAGATTGAAGGCGAATACGAAAAAAGCCGACGTTTTGTTTGTTTGCTAAACGTTGGCTTTGCTGAAACCGTGGAATCTTAGGCTAGAAGCCTAAGCCACTGGAGTTGAGCAAACCGTGCTCTCCCCAACCCCCTCGCGAGACAAACAAACGCTGCATGCCATGGGAAGTCGAAGCGAATATCTCGAGCGCGAGCAAGGAGGAGGCACCCTACATGTTATCGTTCTCACTTTTCCAGCAGGGCTGGGTCCAGTACGATGCGAATGTCTTGCTGATTTTGCTCAACATTGAGTTTTGACAGAAAGCGAATGGGGCCGCCTTTCGGATTTGCAAAACGTGCCATGATGGTCAAGGGTTCGTCCGGTAGTTCGTTTATTTGGAAACGCCCTTGATGGTCGGACTCGGTCCAAGGTGGAGGACCTGAGGATGTCAACCTCGCAAGGTACTCACCTGAACGTAGCTGAACGCTAACCGCTGCACCTTTAACGGGTTTCCCTTCGGGATCGACAACCATTCCCGAAATAGACTGTGTCAATTTCAGAAGCTTCATATCCGGAAGCACCACCTCGCCTTGAGCGTTACTTGGCAACTTCTGGATGTAAGGGGACTGGTGGCGCCACTTTGGGTCGGCGGCGGGGAATGGTGGATCGACTTCAATCTGA
>CAIXME010000544.1 GCA_903920425.1 uncultured Pirellula sp.
CTTAGTCACAATGTTTCTGCGCACAGTAAGCATGTAGTAGGCGTGAATGCACTCTACTGTGATGGTCACGTGCAGTTCGTCTCCAATGAGATTGACGTATCCGTTTGGCGAGGACTTGGAAGCCGCAATCAAAGCGAAGTCGTTAGTGACAATTGATTTCGAGGGGAACTTCGAGTGACAACTTGGTTACAAATGGATTGATAGATACAATACACGCCTAGAATCCCAAAACTCACGAGTGCGAAAGAGGACCTAAATGCTCTCCCATCTTTTCAAGGCGATTATGTTTTGTGTGATGCTGGCAAGTTTAAGCATCGGTGGGCACGGGCAAGACGCAGGACAAGGGCAAGGGCAAGACGCAAGCAGCACAGAAGACAAGCGTGCAGATAACCTGCCTTCCGGGATCAACGACAGTTTTCTCGACCCGAATATGAAAGTCGATGATTTCATCAAGCGATTTGAGATCGAGAGTAGGGAAGTATTTGCATGTCGAAAACAGATCCTGGATGCAATCCAGCTTAGACCAGGAATGGCCGTGGCTGATGTTGGATCTGGAACAGGCCTCTACCTTGGATCTTTATCTCAAAGTGTCGGCGACCAGGGAAGGGTTTACGCCATTGACATCTCCCCGAAGTTTGTGATGCACCTGCGAAACCGGGCCAAGGAAGAGAAACTAACCAATGTTGAAACGATCCATTGCTCAGACCGCGATGTCAATCTGAAAGGGGATTCAATCGACCGAGCATTCATATGCGATGTTTACCATCACTTCGAGTATCCAGAGAAATCGCTGAAATCGATACATAGTGCCATGCGCGATGGTGGAAAGCTGATCTTGGTTGATTTTCATCGCGAACCTCAAGTGAGTCCGGAACGAAAGCAATGGCTGAAAGGGCATATCCGTGCACCGCTCGAAACGTTCAAACAAGAGATCATCGACGCGGGTTTCAAGTTTGAGGAACAAGTCTCAATCGAAGGGTTTTCAGAGAACTACTTACTTCGCTTCATCAAATAACTCCGACGTTAGTACGAGTCCCCCGTGCCGCAAAGTAGCACTCCGTCTATTCCAACGGCAAATCGCAGTTCGGGCTTTTGCGATAGATCAAAGTCCGACCGACATCAAGTTATGTAGCGACCGCTACTCGTCGTCGCAGAACTCCATCCTCGATTTCGAAGATCGCATCGAAAACTTCCAAATACCGATGGTCATGCGTGACGACGATAACGCCTGCGTTTTGCTCATGCGCGATTTTAGCAAACAGTTCCATGACTTGTTTGGCGCGGTGGCTGTCGAGCGCGGCGGTCGGTTCGTCTGCGAGAATAACGGCTGGATTGTTGGCCAATGCTCGCGCAATGGCAACTCGCTGTTGTTCACCTCCTGACAGCCTGGATGGTTTGTCGTAGGATCGTTCCAGAACTCCAAATTCATCGAGTAACTCTGCTGCCCGTCGACGGGCCTTGAACGTGCTTGTGTGGTTTAGTTCCATCGCAACCTGAACGTTTTCAATCGCAGACAGAAATGGAATCAGATTGGCTTTCTGAAAAACAAACCCCACATTCTGACGTCGGTAGTTTCGAAGATTGGTTTTTGCGTGCGAACCATCAACGATCAATTCGCCATTGATGAATACTTGCCCAGATGTCGGCGGTATCACAAGGCCGATGATCGTGAGCAACGTTGATTTGCCGGAACCACTTGGACCCAACAACGCGGCCACTTGCCCTTTGGGTATTTTTAACGTTGCTTCGCGCAAGGCAACAACTTCTGTACGCCCACTGCTATAGACTTTGTTGAGACTTTGGGTTTCAATCGCGAGTGTTTCAGTCATCCCATTTATCCCATCAACGCTTCAGTGGGTTGCACTCGCATCGCACGCCAGATACCGAGCAAGCTCGATAGAACCGATATAACCAAAACGATGAACAAGAGCTGAACCAAGTCTTCGTTCGTAATCACCACCCGTCTTGGGAAGTATGGGAAGAGTTGCTGCCCTATAAGAAATGCGATACCGTAGCCCAATGCACCTAACCCTATTGCTTGCTGTAGAAGGATCCCCAGAATCGTGCGGTCTGGCGCTCCGAGCAATTTCAGCAACGCGATCGAATGCAGTTTGTCCAATGTGAGCGTATACAAGATCAGAGCCATAATAACTGCGGCGATGATCGTAAGGAGAGCACGAAACATCCCCAACTGCCGTCTGGCTTTATCTACCATTCCTTGAAGCAAAAGATCTTCCTGTGCTGCTTTCGTGAAGACCGAGACGTCGCCCCAGTTCGCTATAGTTTGCTGCACTTCTTC
Organism: uncultured Pirellula sp.; assembly: GCA_903920425.1. GTDB lineage: Bacteria > Planctomycetota > Planctomycetia > Pirellulales > Pirellulaceae > JBKCUI01. The sequence goes on from CAIXME010000544.1 coordinate 2,300, forward strand.
GATAACGTGGCCAGGCTTAATGCTTGCAACAACAGCACTGATCTGAGGCGAAGAAAAGGCGGGCAGTTGTGAAGTGGGCTGCGAGAGGTGCTCAATCAACTGAGGCTGCTTGAGAAACAAATCGACATCCATCGCTCGACGCTCGCGAGAAGAACGCTCAAGTCGCAGAGCCTCGCCCACGCTATCGAACTGAATCGCTTGAGAATCGCCCAGGGTAACGATGCTCATCCCATCGCCCCCGGAACTCACCATACCACTAGTTATTCCGACAACGACGTACTTCTCTTTTCCAAGTTGGATCGATTCATTGAGCTGAAATCCGAGCGTTTGATCAGCGATCAACTCAAAATGATTTTGGGCGAGAGGTCGTCCCGCAACTAAAGGTAGCCATTCGCCTTTGTCGGTTGGCCAGCTCAAGCCGAGAATCGACATTCGAAGTGGCTTGCCTGCGTGCTGCCGCTGAATCGTGTGATAGACAAATTCGCGTGCCGATTCGACACCAGGTACCGCTTCGACACGATGAACCATCGATTTAGGAAGCCGTGATACCTCTGCAAAAGGGCCTCGCGTATCACGTTGTACGATCCACAGGTCACTTCCGATGCGATCGATCACTAGTGTCGCGTCTTCAATGAGGCCGCGATAGATGCCCGCCATACCCATGACGATCATGAGCATCATTCCGATACCAACAGCCGTCAAGCTGAACCGACCTAAGTTGTGTTGTACGTCCTTAAAGGCTAGGTTCATGGAACCACCCTGACCCGGTGATTTTCGAGCAAAATATTTTTGCCATTTGCAGGCATGTAGACAGATTCACTTAATTGCAAGCCTTCCGAAACCTCGGTCGCCTCAAGTCCTCGTATTCCTAGGGTGATAGGCCGCCAGATGGCACGATCGTTGTCCTTGCAGAAAACGCCCGGCTGTTTGTCGCGATAGAAAATGAACTTGGTTGGAACAAGCAAGACATTGCTTTTGCGCTCTACCTCAATGTAGACCTCGGCGCGTTGCCCAACCGCCCAGTTTTTAGGCAGCGAATCGACGCGAACATCGACTACAAACTCGCGAGTCTCCCGATCTGCTTCTCTTCCCAGTCGAGAAACGGTGCCTTGATAGCACTCTTGGGGCTCGGAACGGAACAGAATCCTCGAGCGCTGATCTGGATGAATTCGAGACATCTCTGTTTCATCGACCCACGCACTAACCCATATCTCATTGGTAGAGGCCAACATCAAGATGGGGCTGCCGGGCACACCGATATCGCCCGGTTCCCGATAGCGTTTAATGATCAAACCATCGAAGGGTGCCGAAACGCGAGTGTCAGCTAACCTCGCTTCGTTAAAAGCGAGAGTTTTGTCCGAAGTCGTTATCTGGCGTTGGCCTTCCAGCAATGCCGCATTGGCACGTGCTAACCCAGCTTCGGCGATGTGCAATCGTTCCGCCGATTTCTCTGCTTCATCCTCCGAAATTGAGTTCGATCGGAGTAACTGCTGTATCCGCTTGAACTCTTTCTGTGCACCGTCCAGAACGGCCTTAGCTTGATCTTGATCTGCCTGCAATCTCGCGAGGGACGCTTTCCACATTGCGGTGGTCGCTTGCGCAATCTCAACTTGCTGCTTGAGTTCGGCATCATCCAAGGTGAACAGAGGCTGACCGCTAACTACCGTCGAGCCTTGATCAACCAGGATTTCGTGAATGCGACCAGCGATTTTAGGACTGATGGTGGACTTCACTCTAGCTTCTAACGTCCCCGTCCCCATAACTTCTGAGACAATCTCACCGAAGGAAATCTTATGCTCAATCACGCTAATCGCAGCGAAGTTCCAGAAGGCAACCCCGGAGACAATTGCAACCACCACCGATAATTGAAATGTTCTCCAAGTCCAGAGACGAATAGAATCCCAGCTCGTTTTCATAGGGTTTTGCTTCGCTGTCAGGATTGCATCCAAAAGGTTGTTTTAGGCATGGTCTAGACCTTTTGAAAAACGGCTAAAGTAAATTGCTGGATCTTCCCTGTCGGTGTCAGGTGAACTAGCTGACTGTTCGTCGAAAGCTTGAACTCTTTCCCGAGCAAGTTCGCAAGTTCATCAACGCTATAGCGACAGACTGGAAGTCCGCTGCACTTTTCCGGACCATCAGGTGCAAAGGTTGCAACAAGGACGTAGCCTCCGCCAATGAGGGACTCGTTCAATCGGTCTAGGTAGGCTTGGCGATCAATTGGATTGGTAAGAAAATGAAAGACGGCACGGTCATGCCAGACTTCGTACTTCATCAATTGCTTCGTCTCAGTAATGTCCTCGCAAATCCAATGCACGTCACCAGCCACCTCGCCAAGCCGTTTTCGTGTGTGTTTAATTGCTGTCGATGCGATGTCGAGTACCGTAACGTCCCAGTTGCCCTTCTCAACAAGCCGATCTACCAGAAACGAGGCGCCTCCGCCGACATCGATGATTCTCCCGCCCTGTGGTAGGAGTTGATCAAGTACATTGAGCGAGGTGGTCGGCTCCGCTTCGAACCAACTTACTTCCGTCGTCTGCTTTGTGGAGTAGACATTTTCCCAGTGGGATACTCGATCTAGCTCAGTCTTTTCACTGCTCAATTGGTGTTTCCCAAGCATTGTTGTGTAGTCGTTTTTCGCATTAGCCGAGCCCGCGCAGCATCCCGTGCCAATATAATCGAGGGAGCGCATATGCCTTGAGCAAGTACATGGAGAGACGCTCCTTCGACTGATCGAACGGAAACGTTTCTTTGGGTTTGCCTTCGTAATCGAATTCAGCCAAGACAAGCTTACCATAGCCAGTCACCAGAGGGCATGATGTGTAGCCGTCGTACTTCGCTTCGAGCGGTTGTCCTTGAATTGCCGAAATGAGGTTTTGAACCAGTACCGGAGCTTGCTTGCGAACAGCTGCCCCCGTTTTTGACGTAGGTAATCCACTGCAGTCACCGATCGGAAAGACATTCAAAAACTTCGGGTGTTGCAGCGTGTATTTGTCGACATCTACCCAACCTGCCGAGTTGGCCAGAGTACTCGACTTGATAATGTCGGGTGCGCTCATGGGTGGAGTGACGTGAATCATGTCGAAGGGAATCGTCACGTGCTCATGAGTTTCCACGTGTTCAAATATCGCTTCCTTTTGATCAGGTTTGATTTCGACCAAGTTGTGTTTCAGCCTGATGTCGATCGATTTGCGAGCAGCCACTTTCTCGAGCGTCTTGCGATACTTCTCAACGGCAAACAATGATCCTTGAGCGGATGCAAAGATGACATTTGACTTGTCTCGTACACCCGATTTGCGGAACTGATCGTCGGCGAGATACATGATTTTCTGAGGAGCACCACCACATTTAACTGCCGTGTTAGGCATCGTAAAGATCGCTGTTCCACCTTGAAAGTTACTTACGCATTCCCAAGTGTAGTCGACTTGCTGAAAGGAATAGTTGCTGCATATTTGCTGTCTTCCAATACCTTCTTGTAGGCCCGGAATCTTGTTCCAATCGATTTGGATACCGAGAGCGATCACAAGAAAGTCATACGTGATCCGCCTTCCGCTCCGAGTCACAACGGCGTTTTGTTCAGGTTGAAACTCTGCCACGTAGTCTTGAATCCAGTCTGCCCCGTTGGGAATGAAAGCCGATTCATCCCTTTCGCTTTGCTCCTTTGGAAAGACGCCGGCGCCGACAAGAGTCCAAAGAGGCTGATAATAATGCTTGGTCGACGGTTCGATGATCGCAAGATCGTAGGTTTTGAGCTTGCGACGTAGCTGCGCAGCAACGGTAATGCCGGCTGTTCCACCGCCCAGTATAAGTATCTGATAATGGTTTTTAGTCATTGAGATAGGCATAGTGATTATTCCGCAAGGTGATAAGGCAATTCGTTCTCGTACTCGAATTGCACTATTCGAAATGAGTACGAGTACGAGTACCGCTGCGCTGAGTACGAGTACGATGAGACAGGATGATTACAACGTACTCATGCGTTATTTTCCAATCGGCACATGTGCATAGCCATCAGCTTGCAAATTGACGACAACTGTCAGCGCGGAGACTGCGGTATCGACGAACACCGCCACTTCTTCTGGCTTTGCATCTTTGCTGATCAACGTCTGTCCGCAGACGAATAGTTCGACGCCTCGCTCGTGAAGTTGATGGAGAAGATCGAGATTGGGATTGCCCTTCGTGTGGAACTTTGCGGAATACGCATCATCATTCAGAACCGCCAACGTCGCATCGCCGTGAAAGACGACGGCGAACTGTCCCTTCGCTGGCTCGGCACCGCCGCCCGCATAGATGTTCAAGTACTTGGCGACCTTTTCTATCGCTGCATTCAGCTCGGCTGGCTCGCTGCCGCGTGTGACATCGATAAGGATTTTGGTTCCCTGCCGTGGTTGATGCGCGGCGTCGGGCAACCGAACAACAGATCCATGTTTGGGAATCACTGGATTCGCTGGCTTGGAAATCGCAGGCGTCGCGCTCTTGGTATCAGGTACTGGATGGTTCTTCATGGCTTCAGCGAAGCCTCGCTCAACAAAACCCGAGACGACCTTTGCGTGCGCCTGAATCAGTTTGGCGACATATGGGTCATCGGATGTTTCGGTTACACGAACACCTTTGTCGGTGTCTTCGTGTTGCATCTTGATCTTGTCTGTATGCTTAAAAATTTCGGCAAACAATGGATCTCGCATGCGGATAGGGCTGGCCGTTTTGATGCGATCGGCCATCCACTCGACATGCTCCTGAATCTTTGCCGCGATCTCGGGTGTATCGGATTCGGTCAGCGTTGCGACTCCGTTGGGAAGGTCCGTCACGGTACGTTTGATCTTGTCATGGTTGCTCAGCAAAAATTGAAACACTTCGCGATCCGCGTCATGTCGATTATCGTGCTGTTCTGCAACTTGCCCGTTACCTTGCCCGTTACCTTGCATGCCTCGGCCGCCGCGAAAGCCTTGACCTCGTCCAGGACCGGGCTGAGCTTGTGCGACATTCACCAGGATTGCAACGGTAACTAAAGCCAATGCAGAGAGTTTCATCAATTGGATCTTCCGTAAGAGGTTTGTGGCCGAGTTGATTTGATTTTTCATTTGAATATTCATTTGAGATGATTCGTTGCCTACTGAACCGAACGAAGGATGACATACGCCGCTACCATTAAAATCGCTACAGCAAAAACTCGCTGTAATGTCGGACCAACCATTCGCTGGGCCAACCAACTACCAACGAACAAGCCGGCGAGGCTACCAGCTGTGAAGATTGATGCCGTTTCGATGGAGAGATGTTTACCGCTGAGGACATGACTTGCTGTTCCGGAAAGACTAACAAGACTGATGATTAGCAGCGAAGTGCCAATCGCACGCTTCATTCCCATGCAAGCGAACGTTACAAGGGCCGGGACAATGATAAAGCCGCCCCCAACTCCGAACATACCGGTTAGCACACCGGCCCCAAGACCAACCAGACCAAGCAGTATCGCGCATTGCGATGTAAGACGCAAACGACCCTCGGGATCACGTTTGCACGTCGGGCCCGCATTTTCATCGATACCACCAGCGATAATTGGCAGGTGTGCAGTGCTGTCCTGAGCCTTGATCCACATACGAACGGAGATCAACAACATCAGGCACGCGAACGCGACCAAGAGTATCGGCTCCGGAATCAAGTCCGCAAGCCTGGAGCCAATTGGTGCACCGATCATGCCGGCCAATGCGAACAGTAGCCCGGTTGGAAACTCTACTAAACCGTGCCGAGCACGCTGAAGAAAGCCGACTATCGCAGTGCTGCCGACGGTCAGGAGCGATATCCCAACCGCTTCCCTCGTTGGGATTCCCAGCGCGTAGACTAGCAACGGGACGGCGAAGATCGCTCCGCCGCCCCCGGTCATACCGAGCGAAAAGCCGACCAAGGTTCCAAGCGATAGAGTTAGTAGTAGCATCGTGTTGACCTCTCGCTCTACCGAATCCTCTAGACTCCCATCGCGATGTCGACGGGCAATTGGGTGGGCAGATTCGATGCTACCCAGGCTTTGTAGCCGCCGACCATATCCATAATGTTGCTTCGTCCCACGTTCGCTAAAATGCTCGAAGCGATCGCGGAACGATATCCTCCTTCGCAATGCACAACCACCATTCGATTCGGATCAATCTCACCGACTCGTTCTCGCAAGTGATTCAGTGGGATATTGAGACTGCCTTCGAGGTGCCCTGCGTTCCATTCCTTCTCATTGCGAACATCCAGAATAAGCGGCGGATTCTCGTTCTTTAGTTGATCTGCCAATGCCACAGCGGTGATGCGTTCGATCTTTCCGATCAATTCAGGGTGATCGTGCAGAGACTGCATCCCGTGAACGAGATAGCCTTCCACATTGTCAAAGCCGATTCGGCCCAGTCGCGTGACTGCTTCCTCTTCGTCTCCTTCATCGGTGATCAACACGATCGGATGTTTTGTATTCAGGACCGTACCGCACCATGTTGCATACTTCCCCTTCATTCCAACATTCAATGAACCGATCAGGTGCGCTCCTTCAAAGTCGATGGCCTCACGGACATCGAGAAGTTGAGCACCTGCTTCTTTCAATTTCAGCACTTCATGTAATGAAAGTGTATTCATGGAATCCAATACCGTTTCCTTCAGGCTTGGACGCTCTTGTCGATTCAGTATTGCATCATGGATGAAGTAACCTGGAGCCTCTGGCTGCTCTTGCGTGACGAGCTTTTTGAATTCCTCACGGCTCATGGGTTGCAACGCGTAGTTGAACTTCTTTTGTTCCCCGATTGTTGACACGGTTTCCTTGCTTAAGTTCTTTCCGCACATGGAACCCGCACCGTGGGCTGGATACACCAGGGTCGCGTCAGGCAACTTAACCAGTTTGTTCGTCAACGAGTCGTACAACATATCTGCCAGTTCCTCGGCGGTAACCCCGATCGATGCGAGCAGATCGGGGCGACCGACGTCGCCAATGAAGAGTGTATCGCCCGTCAAAACAGATTGCGGTTTATCACTGCTAGCCGCCAAGTCAAATACAAGAATCGAAATGCCCTCGGGCGTGTGGCCAGGAGTTTCCAAGATTTGAAGTCGAGTATCGCCAAATTCGATGCGATCTCCATCCTTCAGTTTTGTGGCTTCGAACTCGCATTCAGCTCGTTGGCCAAGAAGTATCTTTGCTCCGACCTGATCTCTTAACTCAATGTGCCCTGCAAGAAAATCTGCGTGAAAGTGAGTCAAGAAGACGTACTTGATTTGGCAACCCATGGCTTTAGCATCGTCGATGTATTGCGCCACGTCTCGCTGTGGGTCAACGACCGCTGCGGTTTTGGACTTGGCATCGGCAATCAAATACGACGCGTGTGACAAACATCCGAGGTAGTATTGTTTCAGTTGCATAATGGACCTACTTTGTTTTGGTGAAAGTTGTCGATGTGAAAGGAATTATTTGTTGCAGCAAGTCGCTTCGGATCCTGATGCAGGCTTTGCACTGCCGTTGATTTGATTCCAGGGCATTCTCGCGAGGCATGAACCCATCGCGCACGTATCTGTGATTCCGGAGAACATCAGCCCCGCTCCCATCAACCCAGGGAGAGCCGCCCAATAAGGGTGCCCCCAAACGGCGAGTGCTGATCCAAGGACGACAAGCGATCCGGTAATGATTTGCACTTGGCAGTTGAGTGGAATGGATTTTTTGCCGTGCACTACAGACATCCCTGCAGATTCACAAGCCATGGTTCCGCCTTCCACATTGATCACGTTGGTGATTCCAGAAGCAAGGAACTTCTCACACGCCTGCTTGCTGCGACCACCTGAGCGGCAGACAACATAGAGCGGCTCGCTAGCGGAGCCATTGCGAGCTGATTGAATGGCTTTTGGATCGAGTCCACTGAGTGGCTCATTGCGTGCGATCGTCACGTGCATCGCTCGAAATTCAATTGGGGTGCGAACGTCGATCAGATCGATGTTTTTTCCAGAAGCGACCATGTTCGAAAGTTCATTTGCAGTAATGCTTTTCATCATTCTCTAAATCCGTTTACGATTGTTCTGTAACAGTGGATAACTTTTGATAGAAGCTGAACTAGGGTCTTGGCACTCGGCATGTACTGAGTCCTAGCGGACAATATGCGGGGCAGAATCCGATAACTCCTGTCAGCAGGGGAACTAAGCCAACATAGCCCCAGGCTGTTTGCGGCCCCACGAAGACCAATGCCAACAAGCAAATTCCAGCAACGATTCGTACAACTCGATCGATATTTCCGAGATTCGGTTTGATCATGATTGTTCCCTTGAATTGATTTCTCGCGTTTGTTGTTAGGGTAGAGCCACAAAGAAGAAATTAGTTACAACGAAAAATATCGAATCCATAAAAGATCGCGCAGCGGATCGTTTAGCACACAAGTTGAGACGCCTGAAGATGCGCGACCGCACACATGTGCCAATCGAGGTGCGCGCGGCAGCCTACATAAGATGCTGCAGCGTCCGTCGTTCCGTCATTGGTTGCGGAGATCGGCAATGTGAGGCCAGTCGAAAGCTAAACCAATTGAGGTTTACGTTTTCGACTCAACCATCCCAAGGTGATCAAGAAGGCAGCAATTGGGATGATCCACATCCATGGCGAGGTGCCTGTTAACTGTGGGAATGTCAACTTGCCACCATTCCCCATGGCTCCAGCGAGAAGCGACATGTTTGCATAGAAGAAGACGTAGACTGCTGCTCCAACCATCATACCTACTAGGCCGACATACGCGTCTTTGCGACCTTCTCCACAGGCGACTACACTGGTGCCTGGGCAATAGCCCAGCAATGCCATGCCAATCCCGAAGATCGTCCCGCCGACCAAGATGCCAGACCATAAAGCGGGCTTGATGTGCAGGGCCACAGAACCAGAGGGCAGCAATGCATGTATCCCGATGGCGCCTACGATAACGGCCGTTGCCATGATCTTTACCACGGTGAAATCGCGACCCAGGAATTGGCCAACGATGACCTCGTATTTTGCCACGCGCCCTTTTTGGAGCAGGAAGCCAAAGGCAACGCCACTTAGCAAACCGAGTATGAGTTTCCAAGTTGGGTCAAACATGGCTCTGTTTCTTTCGTCCAAAGAGGCAATAGGTGGTGAGAATGCCGGCGGGAAATGCAATTGCCACGAATAGCCAACTTGATACTGCCAGCTGAAGTGATCCGCTGATTCCATGACCGCTAGTGCAGCCACCAGCCAGTCTCGCGCCCAACATCATGAGCAAACCTCCTACGAAAGCCGCGGCTAAGCGTTTCATGGATGATGGACCAAAACGCTCTGCCCAAAGCGGTGGAACCGTTTCAGAACCACGGTCGCCGGAAATTTTCGAACTAATAAATGCTCCAACAAAAACACCCATGACTAACATCCAGCCCCAGTCAATCTTCGGAAGTTTCTTTTCGAAGAAGGGATTTGTCGCCGCCATATCAGGCAAAATCTGTTGCTCTGCGATCGCCGCTGTCGCTTCGAAAGCCGTTGAAATCCCCAACGCGTTGCCTGCGGTCAGGAAGGTAAACCAACTGAGAATCCCGATTCCAACGCCGACCACGTATGGCGACCAGGACTTCATCTTCAATGCATTTTTCAAGTTGGATTTCCTAGATTGGCCGCAATTATCTTGCCTCGGTATTGCTTTTGCACCGTGCGTAGGGTTAGAGCCACGAGAAGAGTAAAGGTTACAATACTTTGTGTCTGAAATCGGCAATTCGATTAGAGCCGATATTTCCTTGCGATTGAATGGGATGGGAAAATGGAGAGTCAGCTACTGGATGAACCTACAGATATTGGCTTGCTGCAGCGCGCCAAAGTGGGCGATTTTGTCGCCTTTCAGCAGCTTGTTGCCAAGCTACAGCCGCGAGTCTATGGGCTAACCTATCGGATCCTCCAACAAACTCAGGATGCAGAAGACGCTACGCAGCAAACCTTCTTAGCGCTCATCGAGCACATCGCAGACTTCCGCGAGGAGTCGTCGGTCGCGACTTGGGTCCTCAAGATTGCGACAAACCATGCTCTTAAGATTTTGCGGAAGAAGCGAGGGGGGAAAATGGTATCGATGGCGGACATGGCGTCCGACGATAACTACAACGACATTCCCCATCCAGAGTTCATTGCCCCCTGGAGTCAAACCGCAGATGAGATCGTTCAGCAAGCCGAGGTGCAGGAGGAACTGGAAAAAGCCCTTCTCGAACTCGATGACAAATATCGGTTGGTTTTCGTTTTGCGCGACGTCGAGGGACTTTCCGTTAAAGAAACGGCACAAGCGTTAGATCTGACAGAATCGACGGTCAAGGTTCGACTCCTAAGAGCTCGATTGGCTCTGCGTGAACGCTTGACGAAGAAATTTGGCGATGCCATGCAAGCTATGATTCCCGACCACAAACATTCCTGATTTCTTGTAACCTTTTCCGCTTTCTTGGATCAAAAGCCATACGCAACGTTTGCGAGGAAAACCAATATGACCTGCGAAGAACTTCTGAAGGCCCTAAACGAATACGTCGACGGAGCCCAGTTGACTGAGATCTGCGAGGAATTTTCGCAACATCTCGCTGGCTGCAACCCGTGCCAAGTCGTCGTTGACAATATTCGACAGACGATTTCGCTGTATCGCGATGGCCAGCCCTACGAGATGCCCAAGAATTTCGAAGAACGATTGCAGCAGAGCTTGAAGTCCAAGTGGGAAGAAAAATTTGGATCACCCGTTAAGCCCACTGCGAACGGATGACTTTTACATTCATGATTTTAGAATGAGCAAGGGATGATTGTTCACCCAGCAGCAAATCAACTTCGACAGGATGTCAACTTGGTTGTACTTGCCTCTGTTTGCTTACTGTGTCCTGGCTTGGCAGCCTTTGGCCAAACCCCTGCCACGAACGAATCCTCCAACGGAGATCTCGCAAGCGTCATTCGGCTTGGTGAGGCAATCGTGAAAGACACAACGACGCATACTCTTTCCAAGTCCTACGTTGGCAATGCATTGAATTGTACGAGTTGCCACTTGGATAACGGCACGCATCCACTCGCAGGGACTTTTGTGGGAACAGCCACTGCTTATCCCGCATGGTCACCTCGCGAAGAGCGCGTAATCACGTTGGAAGATCGAGTCCTCAACTGTTTCATGCGCAGTTGCAACGGTACCCGACCACCGCTTGGCAGCAAGGTTTCCGTCGCGGTAACGACCTACATCACGTCGTTGTCGCAAGGCATGCCCATTCTGATGAACTCAAAGCGTCCTGTCGGTCCTGGGGCTGTGAAGCAACTTTCCATCAAAGCCGATCAAGCGGACATCAAGCGAGGTGCCTCGTTGTACGCCTCTCGCTGTGCTGACTGTCATCAAAAGGACGGACAAGGTGACAAAGACAATCCGCCAGTTTGGGGAGACCGGTCTTATAACGATGGTGCTGGTCTGTCCTCTGTAGACAATCTCGCGGCGTGGTTGAAAGTCGCTATGCCGCTCGACGATGCCGATTTAACCGATGAACAAGCCATGGATGTTGCCGCCTATGTGAACGCGCAAAAACGGCCCCACTTTGAATTGA